>JADFOF010000054.1 GCA_022563015.1 Planctomycetota bacterium | reverse complement strand
GACGCCCGCAGCGAGTACGAGGATCAGCGCGCGTCCCTCCTTGCACGGGTGATCGACGCCGATGATCTCGAACAAGCGCTGCTTCGGTCGAACGTCGAGACGATCAAGATCGATCGATCCACCGGCGAGAAGGTAAACCTCGGCAGTCCGCGTCAACTGGCGCTGGAGCGCATCCGCGAGGGGCAACCGCTCGAGACGCTGGCGCAGATCGACCGCATCGTCGAGGCGTGGAATACGTACGAGTCGAACCGGAGGTCGCTCGACGACCCGGAGGATCTGAAGCGGCTCCTGCGCGGCGCGGGTGTGCTTGACTTCCGCATCACCGTCGATCCCGGCACGCTCTCCGAGGAGCAGCAGCTGCGCGACGAGCTCAGCGCGCGTGGGCCGCGCAATACTCAGTCCACCGTCGCGGCGTGGTACAAGATCAATCGCACGGAGAACTGGTTCGATTCCGTGCAGGACGCGCGGCTGATGCGGGAGAACCCGGCGGCCTATTTCGCCGATCCGAACAAGTACCGCCTGGTGGGCGAGGAGTTCGACGGCGAGTACTACATTCTGTGCTACACGTCCAGCGGAAACGTGCTTATCACCGTCGCCGGCGACAACACGTGGGCGGTCGAATCCGCGTTCCAGGGGCCGGACCAGCTCGGCCGGCCGGCGATCAATTTCAGAATGAACACGATCGGCGGGCGCAAGATGGCCGCCCTGACGGATCCCCATGTGGGCGACCACATGGCCGTGCTGCTGGACGACCAGGTGTACACCGCGCCGACACTGCAGGGCCGAATCTCCGCGAGCGGACAGATCACGGGCGACTTCAGCCGCGAGGAGATCGACTACCTGATCCGCACGCTCAACGCGGGCTCGCTGCAGGCCAAGCTCGCGCCCGAGCCGATCAGCGAAAACCAGGTCGGCCCGAGCCTCGGGCTCGATCAGCTCCGCCACGGGATGAACGCCGGGCTGATCGCGATCGTGGGCATCGCGCTGTTCATGCTGGTGTACTACTTTGACGTGTGCGGCGGGATCGCGGTGCTCTCGCTGCTGTGCAACGCGCTGCTCATCCTGGGTGTCATGGCGGCCAACAGAGCGGCGTTCACACTCCCGGGCATCGCGGGCGTCATCTTGACCTTCGGCATGGCGGTCGATGCCAACGTCCTGATCTACGAGCGCATGCGCGAGGAATTGCGACAGGGCGTGGAGACCAGGGCCGCCGTGCGACTGGGATATCAGAAAGCGCTCTCCAGCATCATCGACGGCAACGTCACCAACCTCATCGTCTGCCTCGTGCTGTATTACACCGGCACGCAGGAGATCCGGGGGTTCGCCATCACGCTGGGAATCGGCGTGCTCGCCACGCTCTTTTCCGTTCTGGTGATCGGGCGCCTGTTCTTTGACGTGCTGGTCGAGGGGCTGCGGTTCAAGCGGATCTCGATGCTGCCGATGGTGGTCCCGGCGATCGAACGCGTGCTGACGCCGAAACTGAACTGGATGGGGCTGCGCTGGACTTTCACGGTCCTGTCTGTCTCTGTCGTCGCGCTGAGCCTGGGGCTGATCGCGACGCGCGGGAAGGACATGCTCGGGATCGAGTTCCGCGGCGGCACCAAGATCACACTCGAGTTCAAGCACGAGGATCCGGACGATCGGAATTCGCCGCGGCTTACGATGACCAGGCCCGAGGTGGCTGAAAAGGTCCATGCGATCGGTCGCGTTCCCGACGATCCCGACGATCCTGACTACAGCACCGAACTGCCCGAGCTTGAAGACGCGATCGTTGTGCCGTTGAATCCCGAACTCGACGGCATCACCTCGGACACGTTCGAGATCCGCACACTGCATACACGGAGTCCGGCCCTGCTCCAGCGGGCGCTGGCCGAGGCGTTCGAGTCGATGCTGGACATGTCGCAGCAGTCGCTGACCGCGGATCGCATCGACGAGACGGACGTACATCAGGCGCCCGTCTATCCGCTGATCGACGCGCGGCTTGACAGAAACAGCATCCCGGGTATGCCGCCGATTGATGTCAAGGCGTACGTGGGCGGGATCGCGATTTACCTCAAGAACATCAGTCCGCCGGTCACGCTGGACCAGCTGGAATCGCGGCTGGAGCGGATGCGAGAGCAGCCGGACTTCAGCCGAACGCTTGGGCGAAAGAGGGAGATACGCGTGCTCGAAAAGTCGCCGGACGACCCGGACAGGGTCACGTCGGCGGTGCTCCTGGTCTTCGACGAGGGGGTGAGTTTCTGGGGCAATGAGGACGTGTGGTGGGTGGACCTGGCGGCGACGGAGTGGCGCGTGGCTGTGCAGGCGCTGACCCAGGCGCCGCCGCCGGCGAGCATGCAGAGCTTCAGCCCGGCGATCGCGCGCGCGTTCGTGGCCCAGGCGCTCATGGCGGTGGTCGTGAGTTTCATGCTGATCTCGATCTATATCTGGGTGCGGTTCGGATCGGTGCGGTACTCGCTGGCGGCGCTCATCTGCCTGATACACGACGTCATCATCGTGGTGGGGATGGTGGCGCTGGCCGGGTTCCTGTGGGATACGACCGGGGCGCGACCCGTCCTGCAGCAGATGAAGGTGCTGCCGTTCCGGATCGATCTGAACCTCGTCGCGGCCCTGCTGACCATCATCGGATACTCGCTCAACGACACGATCATCATCATGGACCGCATCCGCGAGAATCGCGGCAAGCTGCCGTACGCCTCGAGGGAGGCGGTCAACAACGCGGTGAACAGCACGATCAGCCGGACGGTGATCACGTCCGGCACCACGTTCATCGCGGCGATGATCCTGTACACCTACGGGGGTGAGGGCGTGCGGGCGTTCTCGTTCGCGCTGGCGTGCGGCGTGATTGTCGGAACCTACTCGTCGGTCGCGATCGCGGCGCCGCTGGTGTGGTCGCAGCGGAAGGATCGGACGCATCAGGCCGAGTTGGCCCAGGCCGAACAGAACTCATCCGCCGGGACGTGAAGCCCGGGCCGGGATCCCGCCGATGATGAACCCCGGTATGCGAGCCAGGCAGGCATGACCGAGAGACGAACCAGCCTATCTGCGGGTCTGGCGGTTGTGGCGGCCGCGTGGATCGTCGCCTACTGGTGGTGGGATCCGTCGCCAGCCGTCCGCTTCGACGATCGGGCGACGGTGCAGGCGCCCTCCGTGGCGACGCAACAGGGCGCCGCTCCGCCGGAGCAAACCACCACCGGGCAACGAAAGACCGGGCCGGTGTCCGTTCCCGCCCAGGCAATTCGTGCGGAAGAGCCCGGGCCGGTCGAACCAGAGGCGCACACGCCGCGACCCGCTGCGAGGTCGTACATCATCGAGCACGGGGACACGCTCTCGGAGATCGCCCAGCGCGCGTACGGGTCGGCGCGGTATGCGCCGCTCCTGTTCGAGCACAACCGCGAGCGTCTCGACCTCGCCAGTCCCGACGCGATTCGGCCCGGGCAGACGCTCGAGTTGCCGTCGGTCGAAGCGGATGTCGGCGAACGATCGGGGGATGAGTGATGTGTTCTCGCGTCGGCGGCGTTGAGCACACGGGAGGCCGCACGCCGGGATGAGCGCGCCAGCGAAGTCAGACGTGGTGATCTTCGGCGGCGGAGTGGCCGGGCTGTGGACCCGGGCCGCGCTGGCCGGTCGTGGGTACTCCGTCGCGCTGCTCGAGTGCGCGTCGCTGGGTGCGGACCAGACGCTCGCGTCGCAGGGGATCATCCACGCGGGGATCAAGTACGCACTGACGGGCAAGGCTGGGCGTGCGTCGCGGGCCCTGGCCGATGCCGCTGCGATATGGCGACCATGCCTCGCCGGCCGGCGCGATCCGGACCTGAGCCGGGTGAGCGTTCTGGCCGAGCGGATGCACCTGTGGACGACAGCCCGGAAGCGCTCGAAGCTGGCCGCCTGGGCCGCGTCCAAGGCAATGCGGTCCGGCGTGCGGAAGCTGTCGGCGTCCGAACGGGGCGAGGCGCTCGGCGGGGCGCCCGTGAATGTTGACCTGTACGAGGTGGACGAGCCCGTGATCGACCCGGCGGGGCTGCTCACCGCCCTGCTGGCCGCGGGAACGGGGCCGTGCGCACAGATCACGTCCGAACCGGAACCGACGTTCAAGGCGATGAATGGTGGATCAACGCTCGTCTCCACAACACTCATGGGTGAACAGCGCGTGGAGATCCTCGCCGGGCGTGTTCTCTTCTGCGCCGGCGTGGGGAATGAATCGCTTCTGCGCGCGATCGGGCGAGATCCTGTGGCCCTGGCCCAGCGTCGCCCGCTGCACATGGTTCTCGTCCGAGATGCGCCGATCGAGCTGCACGGGCACTGCATCCAGCGCTCTGACGTGCCTCGCCTCACGATCACGACCAGCAGGTGCGGTTCTGAGCGGGTCTGGCTCGTCGGCGGCGACCTCGCAGAGCGCGGCGTCGAACGGGACCGGGAGGCACAGATCGCGGCGGCCAAGAGCGAACTTTCCGAGGTTCTGGGCTGGCTCGACCTGAGCGGCTGCGGCTTCGATGCGTTCCGGATCGATCGAGCCGAGGGCCGTACGGACGACGCCTCACGCCCGGATCTTCCGGTCATCCTCGACCTCGGGGGCGCGATCGCGGTCTGGCCGACGAAGCTCGCCCTGGCGCCGCTGGCGGCGGCGCGTGTGGTCGAGTTGGTCGAGGCGTCGGGGCTCGTACCAACGCCGGGCACGGGACTCACGGGCGTGGTGGAGCCGGTGGTCGGAGCTCGCCCGTGGGAAGGGAGGGCCGTGTCGTGGAGCTGAGGGATCTGGGCAGCACGGGCCTGCGCGTGAGTCCGATCGGGCTGGGGACCGTCAAACTCGGTCGGTCGGTCGGTGTCAAGTATCCAGCGAGGTTCGAGATCCCCGATGACGATGCGGCTCTGGCCCTGCTCAGGCGGGCGAGTGATCTGGGTGTCAACCTGCTGGACACGGCACCGGCGTACGGCACAGCCGAACAACGCCTCGGCGGGCTCCTGCACGGATGGCGCGACCGGTGGATCATCGTCACCAAGGCCGGCGAAGAGTTTGCGGATGGGCGCTCACGGTTCGACTTCTCGCCCGAGGCGATCACGGCGAGCGTCGAGCGGAGCCTGCTTCGGCTGCGTACCGACCGGATCGACGTGGTGCTGCTCCATTCCGATGGGAATGCGGAACTCGATTTCCAGTCGGTCGGATCGTTCGACGCCCTGGCGAGACTGAAGAAGGCGGGCAAGGTCCGGGCCTTCGGGGCCTCGACCAGGACGCCCCAGGGCGCGGCGCTGGCGGTCCAGACCTGTGGCGTCGTCATGCTGACACTCAACCCGCGAGACCGCCAGGACGAGCCGATGGTCGAGGCGGCGGCCCGGCGGGGTGTGGGAGTGCTCATCAAAAAGGCGCTGCTGAGCGGGCATGTCGCGGACCTGCCCGGGCACGAGACCGGAGACCCGATTCAGCGCTGCCTGCGATTCGTGTTCGCACACGACGGGGTTTCGAGCGTTGTGGTGGGTACGATCGATGCGGAACACCTGGCCCACGATGTGGCCGCGGCAGAGCGTGCGATCGCCGATCCGACGTGACCATGTGTCGGGCCGGGGCAGAAAGGAGACGCGGGATTGTCCAGCATCAGACGCGTGCTCGTGACCGGCGGGGCGGGGTTTCTCGGCTCTCATCTGTGCGACCGCCTCGTCGCCGATAGCCACGATGTCATCTGCCTGGACAACTTTTTCACCAGCCAGAAGAGCAACATCATCCACCTGCTCGGCAAGCCCAACTTCGAGCTGATCCGCCACGATGTCACGCACCCGATCTGGCTGGAGGTGGACGAGATCTACAACCTTGCCTGTCCGGCGGCTCCGGGGCACTACCAGTACAACCCGATCAAGACCATGAAGACATCGGTGATGGGGGCGATCAACGTGCTCGGTATGGCCAAGCGATGCCGGGCCAAGGTGCTCCAGGCCTCGACCAGCGAGGTGTACGGCGATCCGGAGGTGCACCCGCAGCCCGAGTCGTACCGAGGGAGCGTCAACACCATCGGGCCCCGGGCGTGCTACGACGAGGGCAAGCGGGCGGCCGAGACGCTTTTTTTCGACTATCACCGTTGCCACGGCGTCAACATCCGGCTGGTGCGGATCTTCAACACCTACGGGCCTCGCATGCACCCCTTCGACGGCCGGGTCGTGTCAAACTTCATCCGTCAGGCGCTGCGGAATGAGGACATCACGATCTTTGGCGACGGCACGCAGACGCGGTCGTTCTGCTATGTCGACGACCTCATCGACGTGATGATCTCGATGATGAACGGGCCGGACGAGTTCGTCGGACCGCTCAATATCGGCAACCCGGGCGAGTTCACGATCAAGAAGCTGGCCGAGACGATTGTGGAGCTGACCGGGGCCGGCTCGAAGCTCGTCTATAAGGAAGCGCTCGAGGACGATCCGATGCAGCGCCGGCCGGACATCAGCCTGGCGGGCGAGCGCTTCGGGTGGACGCCCGGGATCGAGCTCAGAGAAGGGCTCGGCCGCACCATCGAGTACTTTCGCTCGATCGATTTCGACGCCTTCCGCGCGCCGACGCCAAACTATTAGCGGCGCCCTACCGCCCCCAGCTGAAAGCGCATACCGTTAGGCATGCGCATCGCACTCACGGGCGTTTCAGGCTTCATCGGCTCCGAAATCGCGAGGCGGCTGGCCGCGGATGGTCACACGGTGACCGGGCTGGTGCGCCCGTCGAGCCGGCGCGATCATATCGAGCCCTACGTCGAGCGGTTTGCCGTAGGCGATCATGCCGACGACCGTTGCTGGGACGAACTGCTCGAAGGGGCCGAATGCGTCGTCCACAATTCACTGGAATGGGAGTTGCTGTCCGGCCGGAAGAGCGACTTTGACGTGCATCTTCAGACGAACCTGGTCGGGTCGCTCAGGCTGCTCAAGGCGTCGGCGCCCCGGCAGTTCATCTTCGTCAGCACGATCGCGGTGCACCACGACATGCGGCCGCGGTGGGGGGGCAGGATCGACGAGGATCACCCGCTTCGCCCGGGCACCGACTACGGGGCGTACAAGGCCGCCGTCGAGGCGCACCTGTGGTCCGAGCACTTCCGCGACGGTCGGCACACGGCGTCGGTCCGCCCGTGCGCGGTGTACGGCATCGATCCGAAACTCGAGCGGACCGTCGGCTACCCGATTGTGCGGCGCATCCGAGATGGCAAGAGCTTCTCGAAGCCGGGCGGGGGCAAGTTCGTGCATGTCGAGGATGTCGCGGCCACGATCTCAGCGATCGTCGGCAACGAAGCCGCCGCGGGAAAGGCGTACAACCTTGCCGACTGCTATGCGCGATGGGCGGATTGGGCACGGCTGGCGGGCGAACTGCTCGGCGTGGACGTGCAAATCGACTTCTCGAGCCCTGAGCACTCGAAGAACCGGTTTGTCAAAGACGCCGCGTGTTCGCTGGGCATCCCCCTGGACCGCGGGCACGAGGGGATCCGCCGACATCTGGTGAAATTGATCGATGTGATGCCGCCATCATGAGGCGCGAGCCGGGCGACGAAATCGTGCTCGGCGCAGGAAGGCTTCGAGTGACGCCATGGGCCGAGATGATCCGACGATGCGGCTGTTCGTTGCTGTGTACCCCCCGGAATCGGTGCGCGGCGCGATGCTGGAGGCCTTGCGTCGATTCGATCTGCCGCCGCACCGCACCGTTCCGCCCGAGCAGGTGCACCTGACGCTGCAGTTCATCGGCGACCGCGACCCGGGTGAGCTTCCCGCGATCATCGAGTCGGTGCGGCGCTCGGCGTCGGGAATCGACGCGTTCACGCTCACGCCCGAGCGACTGATCACACTGCCGCAGCAAGGCCGCCCGAGGCTGATCGCCGTCGAAACCGACGCCCCACCGGGTTTGCTGGAGTTGCAGCGTCGGTTGGCCTCGCGTCTGGCCCGTTCTCCGCGGGCCAGGCCTGGCGACCGCTTTCGCCCGCACCTGACCATCTGCCGATTTCAGCGCGAGGCGCGCGCCCGGCGAATCGACGACCGCGTCGAACTCCCCACGTTTGACGTATCACTGATCCGCGTCATGCGGAGCGTGCTGAGCCCGCAAGGGGCGAAGCACACCGAGGTCGCCTCCGTGAGGCTGGGTTCGTCGGGCTAACTCTCGAACGCCCGCTGCACCATCTGCGGCAGGATCTCTCCCGCCAGCCCCTGGAGCGACAGATCGACCGCGGCGGTGACGGGAGTCGGGTCGCGATTGACCTCGATGGTCGACGCCCCGATCGACCTGGCCTGCTCGATGTAGCCGGCCGCGGGATAGACCACCGCGCTCGTGCCGACGGAGAGGAACAGGTCGCACGACCCGACGGCCCTTTCGGCGGCGTCCACGGCCTCGGGCGCAAGCATCTCCCCGAACCAGACGACGTTGGGCCGCAGCAGCCCGCCCGCCTCGGACCGCACCGGGTACGAGGTGAAGTCGATGTCGGCCATCGGCGTGTGCCGGCCGGTCTTCGTGCATCGCCAGGTGAGGATTGTGCCGTGCAGCTCGACCACGCCCGTCGAGCCCGCGCGCTGATGAAGCCCGTCGATGTTCTGGGTCAGCAGCGCGAACGCACCTCCATGCGTCTCGATCCGTTGCTGCATCAGGGCGAGCGCCGTGTGAGCTGGATTCGGCCTGCAGTGCGAGCATCGCTCGAAGCGCCAGTGATACCAGCGGGTCACCAGCTCCGGGTCGCGCTCGAACGCGCCGATGGTGGCCAGTTCCATCGGATCGTACTTCGCCCACAGGCCCTCCTCGGGGTCTCGGAACGTGGGCACACCGCTCTCGGCGCTCACGCCCGCGCCGGTGAGCACGACGACCGACCGGGCGGAGCGGAGCATGTCGGCGGCACGCAGGAGACCCGAGTCGTGCATGATTGAAGCGTATCACACGGACGCGGATGAGATCCGGAGCATCTGGTACGCGCTCAGTCCCGGCACAAAGCAGCGCCAGTTGCGGTCGCCCAAAAATGAAGCCCCGTCCGCCAGAGGCGGACGGAGCTCAGGTGGGATAGAACCCCGTTATCTCGGCCGAATCGGCCGAGTGAAGCTCGGCGCATTTACCGGCGTCGCCGGCGGAGCGCGATCAGGCCGCCCATCCCGAGCAGCGCGGCGGAGCCGGGCGCGGGAATGAGGGTTATCGAGATGGAGTCCTCAAGGATGACCCACCGACCGTCGCCGGCGAAGTCTCTTTGCCCTCGGAGGCTGATGAGGATCGAGTCGCCCTCGTCCATCACAACTCCGTTGATCGAGATCGGAACGCTCACGGTGTCCCCGATCGAGGGGAACGGGTTCGGCTTCAAGAGTGTCCCGCCGTACAAAATCGACGTCGTTCCCGACGAGAAATCGTTGTGCGCGATGACGACGTCCGTGGCCACGGGCACACCGAAGAACTCGTGCCCGCTCCAGGTCACGTTCAGCACGCCCGCGATATCGATGACGGTCCCATTCCCGACGGGGTTGATCCACCGGACCATCGGAATGGCGCTGGACGAGGTGTCGTGCAGATTGTGCGTCATGCGGTTGTTAAAGATGGGCGGGTTCAGTTCGTCGCCGTTCACCCACGCGCCGCCGGAACCGATGTTCCACCAGTTGTCGTCCCAGACCATGAGGTTGGACGGCTGGGCGAACCACTCGTTGGTCGAGCCGAGGGCTCCCCCCTCGACCCACTCATACTGCCACACGCCGGCCCCCTCGCCGTCCGGCTGCGGGTTGCCGGCAGTGCTCCCGGGCGTGGTGCCCGCGACCCAGTTGGCTGACCGATTCCACTCGTAGCCGGGCGCGTACTGTTGTGCCTGAACGGGCGAAACCAGCACAAGCACAACTGGCGCACAACTCAGCGCAATTACACAACGCCTCTTCATGATTCCCTCCCAAGTGTTCCAGAGTTGAAGCTACACCAGGATCCGCCTCGTGCCATGAAAACGCCGGATTGGAGTGGAAGTTCCGGAAATCAGGGCGATTCAGCCGATGACGCCATGGATGCATACCAGGGTCTTGGTCGGGATTCCCGGATCTCGGCCGGTCGAAGGGTCTCAGCCAATGTCCGATTCGAGAGAGCTCGTGGTTGTGGATGGGGCGATGGGCAGCATCGTCGCATGTGCCGCCGCGCGGGCCCGCACGCTCTCAATGGGCTCGGACGGGCACGGGCCGACTGCGGCGTGGCTTGATCGAGGGCGGCTTCTATCGGACGCGTCCGGGTTCGACCGGCTGTTTGAGTCGCTCGCCGTCAAGCCGCTCGAACAGCACCCCGCCTCGGGCGAGGAGCGGCGCGACGATCGCCCGGCCTCGATAACGCTTCTGACCGCGACGCTGGGTGCGGCGGATCACGGCATCGCGCACGTTGTGTGGCCGATCCATGCCGGCGTCGAGGGGCGACCCTCGGAGATGGATCTCGACCTGGCGGCCCGGCATGTTGACACGGCGCTCCTGGTCACTCGGCTGGTCGGGCTGGATTCGGATCGGCACCGGTGCGCCTCGATCCGCGTCGATACGCCCTACGCCGACTTTTCTGACCGTCAACTCGCCGAGCTCGCCCTGGACCTCGGCACCCCGTTCCGGATGGCGCCGTGGTGGAACGACGCGTCGAACGAGGAATACCGACGCTGGCGGGGTGTTTTCGAGGCGATCGGGTGCGTTGCAGCGGGGTGAGCCCGCCGGAGGATTGATTTGATGCCCCGGGTCTGCAACCATGGGCCCGTGCCGATCGTGGTTCAGAAATTCGGGGGCTCGTCCGTCGCCGACGCGGAGAAGATCCGTCGCTGCGCCCAACGGGCCTTCGACGCGCGCCAGGCCGGGCAGGATGTCGTCGTCGTCGTATCCGCGATGGGGAAGACCACCGACGGGCTCATCGACCTGGCCCATGAAATATCTGCGTCGCCACCCCGGCGCGAGATGGACCAGCTCCTGGCGGCGGGTGAGCAGGTCTCGATCGCCCTTGCGGCGATGGCCTTGCAGGAGCTCGGTCACGAGGCGGTGAGTCTGACCGGCGCGCAGTGCGGCCTGCGGACGGACGCGAGCTTCACCAGTGCCCGGATCAAGTCGATCGACCGCCGACAGATCGAACGCCACCTCGAAGCCGGCAAGATCGTCGTCGTGGCGGGTTTCCAGGGCGTCGACGAGGACGGATCGACCACGACGCTGGGCCGGGGCGGGTCGGACACGACCGCCGTGGCGCTCGCGGCCGCACTCGAGGCCGACGTGTGCGAGATCTGCACGGACGTGCGCGGCGTGCTCACCGCCGATCCCAGGATCGTCCCCGACGCCCGCCTGCTGCCCGAGATCAGCTACGAGGAGATGTTCGAGCTGGCGGCGCTGGGGGCGCAGATCGTGGCGCCGCGGGCGGTGTTCCTGGGCATGAAGTTCGCCGTCCCCATCCATGTCAGGCACGCGATGCTCCCCGATACGGGAACCATGATCGTTCAGGAGACCTCCACCATGGAACAGAATGAAGTGACGGGCGTGGCCCTGAAGAACGGCGTCGGGCGCGTGACCATGCAGGATCTGCCCCTCGGGAACGGGATCCAGGCGACCATCTTCGACGCGCTGGCCGATGCACATCTCTTCGTCGACGACATCATCCAGAACCGCGTTGACGACGCGCGGATGAGCATCACCTTCACGGCCGACGCAGCCGATCTGAAAGACGCCCGGGCGGCTTTGCAGCCGCTGGTCGATCGGATCGGCGGGCGCCTGCGCGTGGACGAGGATTTGTGCCGCGTCTCGGCGGTGGGGGTGGGGATGCGGACGCACTCGGGGGTCGCGGCGAGGATGTTCCGGGCGCTCGAGGAGGCACCTGACGGCCCGATCACCATCGAGAACATCACGACCTCGGAGATCAAGATCGCCTGCATCCTTTCTGAGGCGGACGGACCCCGTGCGGTGCGTGCTGTGCACGACGCGTTCGGGCTCGGTCAAACCGCGTCATAGACGCCCACGATTCGGCGCGCAGGCGGGGAGTCGGGCGGGCTCATCGGCCATACACTTGCCGCCTATGACTCGAACGACCGAAATACGACCCGTTCTCACCAATGTTCGGCGCGGCGACGTCCACCGATGGACCCAGACCCTCATCCCGACGGCGCGCGAAGCGCCGGCTGACGCGGAGCTGCCCAGCCATGTCCTGCTCACACGGGCCGGCTTTATCCGCAAGGTCGGGGCCGGGATCTACGACTACCTGCCGTTGGCGTGGCGGAGCCTGACCAGGATCTCGCAGATCGTTCGCGAGGAGATGGACGCCGCGGGTGCCAGCGAGATGCTCATGCCCGTGCTGATTCCGCTGGAGTTCTACAAAGACACGAAGCGCGACGCCGACTATGGCGATTTGCTCTTCAAGGCGACCGATCGTCATGGCCGAACCGTTGCACTGGGGCCGACGCACGAGGAGATCATCACCGAGCTCATGTCTGCCGCGATCACGAGCTACAAGCAGCTGCCGCTGAACCTGTACCAGATCCAGACCAAGTTTCGCGACGAGTTTCGCCCCAGGGCCGGTCTGCTGCGCTGCCGCGAGTTCATCATGAAGGACGCGTACTCGTTCTCGCTGGAGATCGAGGGCCCGGGCGGGTTGAACGAGCAGTACGACGCGATGTACCGCGCCTATGACAAGATTTTTACGCGGTGCGGGCTGGACTTCACGGTGGTCGAGGCTCAGTCCGGCCCGATCGGGGGCTCCGCCAGCCATGAGTTCATGGTCAACGCCGACAGCGGCGAGGACAGGATTCTCCGCTGCCCCGAGACCGGGTACGCGGCCAACGTCGAGAAGTGCGAGATTGGTGAGCGCGCATGGTCGTTCCAGGGCGCGGCGG
>JADFOF010000372.1 GCA_022563015.1 Planctomycetota bacterium | reverse complement strand
GGGATGTCCGGCCCGTCCGGATTGCCGATCACAAATCGGGTGCGCTCATTGGCGACCCGGAAGCGTTGGATGCGCAGATCGACGCGGCGCGTGTGGTCGAGCGGGAAGGACTGGAGGACAACGCCGCCGGGCGTGTCCGCGGCCTGGGCGATCGCGGTCGCGTCCAGCTCGAGGACCAGCTGCGCATCGCGCGCGGGTCCGAGCGTGACGAACACCTCGGCGGGCAGGCGCTCGGGCCCGGGCGGCTGCACGGCGACGGCAGGGGCGCACGCAAGCAGCGCCGCTGACAGGCCTGAATGAAACTGGTGAGCTCGTGTGGGGATCGAAATGGCCATGATGTGCTCCCGGTCGGTGTGGACAAACCCCTCGCACCCCGCGTCCGCTGCGCGTCACTGTAGCAGAAAACAGCCCGTGACGCAACCCGAAAAGCGGCGTTCTCGGCCCAAGAGGCCGATTCCGAACGTCATTGCAGACGGCAGCGTCGCGAACCGCGGAGCTGTGGCGTCTACGGACACCCCGCCACGAACGCGTTCTGGAAGCACAGGAAGTCGAAGATGTCGCAGGCCGGGTCGGGGTCGCAGTCGCAGGCGTACGGCTCGCCGAGTACGAAGCTGTTCTGGAAGCAGAGGAAGTCGAAGATGTCGAGCACACCATTGGTGTCGCAGTCGGCGTAGCAGGCTGAGAGCACAAAGACGTCGATGGGCACCGCGGGGTTCGCCACCGAAAAGAACGCGAACTCGAGGCGCTGCGGCGAGATCTCGACGCGCATGGCGCCATAATCAGCGTTGTAGCGCACGACGCTGCCGGCGATCGGGCTCTGGAACGCGTACCTTCCGTTGCCGCCCAGCCCGGTCACGAAGGCCGGGAAATCGTGATTCGTGGCGTTGTTGACGAGGATCCGTTCGTAGACGTGATCGTGCCCGGCCAGGACCGCGTCGGCGCCCCATTGCTGGAACGGCCATTGCAGTGAAACATAACTGCCGTGCGGGCCCGATGAGTACGGCGGGTGGTGCATGAACACGAGATTCCAGCGCGAAGTCGACGAGGCCAGCCCCTGCTCGAGCCAGGCCCTCTGGGCTGCCCGAGAGGCGGAATGCACGACCGCATGGTCGGCGTCGACGATCCAGAAGTGGGCGTCGCCGAGTGTGAAGTCGTAGTAGACGCCGGTCGACCCGATGCTGCCGCTGCCGACAGGCAGGCGCCCCGGCCCGCCGCCGGCGCGGGTGTGGAAGTAGTCGATCAGCCCGGCGGCCGATCCGCCCGTGCCCGCCGTGTCGTGGTTGCCCACCGACGGGAAGAAGCGCTGGGTCGAGCCGGTCTGCATGGGGAATCGGCTTGGGCCTGCGGACGTGTCCGCCAGTATGTACCGGCCGTAGAACGCGCCGACGTTGCTCTCCCAGCCGGTGACCAGATCGCCGTAGTTGTTGTCGCCGGTGGTGACGATCAGGTCGGGATCCCACGTGCCGACCATGTCGGCCACCGCCCGCTCGGCCGACGAACCCGAGCCATAGTCGCCAAACACCGCCACGACCAGCTCGTTGCAGATCCGCCCGCCGACGTTCGTGAAGCTCAGGTCATCGAACAGGACGATCCATCGGCCGGAGGCGCCCGAGTCGGCTATCGCGCGGCACGAGACGACAATCGAATCGCCGGCGTCCATCGCGATGTCACGGATGTCAACGGGGATGGTCACGGACTCGCCGGCGCTCACGACGGGAGTGGGCTTGGAAACGCGCTGGGCCAGGAGCACCTCGTACACGCCGCTGGATGCGTTGGCCATGGCGATGACGACATCCACATCGACGGGCGAACCCAGCCCGCCCTGGCCGGACCACGCCACTCGCAGCGTTCCGCCGAGGTCAACGGCGGCGCAGTCACCCAGCGGGTTGAGCCAGCGGACCATCGGCACGCGATCCCAGGACGACACCTCGATGTTGTGCGTCAGGCGGTTCTGGAAGACGGGCGGGTTGGTGTCGTCGGCCATTGCCCAGGCGCCTTCGCCGATGCCGAACCAGTCCGGATCCCAGACCAGGAGCGGGCCGAGGTGTTGGTACCAGGGGTTGGCCGATCCGATCGGCCCGCCGGAAACCCATTCATACCGCCAGACGGGGACGCCCACCGGATCGGGGCCGGGGTTGTTGGCGGTGGAGCCGGCCTGCGCGCCGGGCGTCCATTGAGAATGGCGGTTCCACTCGAAGCCGATCTGGTACTGACCCGCCGCCGTGCTCGCACACGCCACCGCCGCGAGCGTCGCCAGCGCGCCGATGGTGGACTGTATTCGATTCATGGCGTGCGTCCTTGCAACTTCACTCGCGCTGTGCGATCGCGCGTCGGCGTTCAGGCCCCGACCGTCAACCCCACGGGTTGAGGCTGGACGGTGTGGGTCGGCTGGACCGCGATGGCCAGCGGGACACGCTTGCCGCCGTCGCGCGGTGGAATCCGTTCCTCGTCGATGAATCGCTGGATGGCCATGACGCCCTCGATGAGCATCTCGGGCCGGGGCGGGCACCCGGGCACGTACACGTCCACGGGGATGAACTGATCGACGCCCTGGACGCAGGCGTAGGTGTCGAAGACGCCGCCCGTCGAGGCGCACGCGCCCATCGAGATCACCCACTTGGGCTCGGTCATCTGGGCGTAGACGCGTTGCAGAACGGGGAGCATCTTGATGCCGATTCGGCCGGCGACGATCAAAAGGTCGCTCTGCCGCGGGCTGAAGCGCATGACCTCGGCACCGAAGCGTGCCAGGTCGTAGCGG
>JADFOF010000053.1 GCA_022563015.1 Planctomycetota bacterium | reverse complement strand
AGGGCGATGGTGTGGGTGCTGATGACGACCCGCCCGCCGTGCTCGGTGACGTGCTGAATCGCGGGAATCAGATAGGCGAAGCTCTTGCCGACGCCGGTGCCGGCCTCGACCATCAGGTGCTCGCCCGCCGCGAACGCCGCGGACACCGCTTCGGCCATCTCGAGCTGCTGCGGGCGTACCTCGTACCCCGCCAGCTTCTCGGCGACGCGACCGCCTTCGGCACATACCCACACAACACCGACTTAGTGATGGACCTGGACACGCTCGAGGACCGCCACCGAGTTGACGCGGCGTGGGCGTACCTGCTGGCGATCGCAGAGAACGCCCGACGGCTCGGCGAGTTTCCGGGGCTCGTACCGGAACTCTGGAGCGTACCGCCGGCACGTCGCCGGCTGGATGGACAGGTGCCGCTTCAATGGAGGGTATTGTGCGAGGAGGTGCTGACTTGCCACGCGGGCGAGGCTGAGATGTGGCTCCGCATCGTCGAGGCAGACCTGCGAACAACCGGGCTGATCCAGCCGGCGTTCGTGGCGTACCGCTGTTGGACTAGCTGCTCGCCGTCGTTCCCGTACCACGAGGTCCAGCACCTTGACTTCCTGAAGATCTCAACCAGGCTCCGCGAACTGACAGAGGCGTGGTGGGTCGAGCACCGGGGCGATGCGCCGCGCCCGGCGGCATTCGAGATCATGCGTGAGGCCGGGTGGATAATGCCGGACATCGGCTCCGCGGAAACACACCCCGATCGACACGTTGTGGCGGCCGCGCCGACTGTGGCGGAAGCCGAGCAGATCGTGCGGATCTTGCAGAGGCGCTTTGCCGACGCGGCCGAGAACCCGTGGTTCTATGTCATCGCGGCGGGCGGGATGGATGAGACGGAGGCGGAAGCCCTGCGGTTGGAGGCGGAGGTACCAGAATCGCCCACAAGACTCGACGGAGAGATCCGCTTGGCGGTCGCATTGCTGATGGGGCGGCAGGCCGCGGAGGATTCGGGCGTTGCCAACGCCACGCCAGTGGACTTAGACCCCCTGCCCGATCGGGCTCCTGTCTACAAGCCTGATGGGTGGACGAAATCAGAGTTGGTATACCAAGCCGATGATGCAGCTGGAAGCTTCAGCCCATCGACCTTCGACGCCGTCCGCAAGGCAGCGCATGTGGAGGCAGGTCCGAAAGGGGGCGCGGGCCCGCATCACCGATTCTCTCGCGCCGAACTTGGAGCGATGATCGAGGCGATTGAGTCCGGCACCTTCCGAAACAGGCAGCCAATCGGTGCTGCCTGGCGTGAACTGCTCGGCAAGTGATGTCGGTTTGAATCACAACTGAATCCCAAGTTGTGAGCGCGCTCACAACTCGAATCCCAAAACGCTGGCCAGGCTCGAAATCGGCTCAGGATCAGCCGATGATCGGGGCATGAACGACGGCGAACTTATCGTGTCCCTGGACGAGTTGGCCCGCCAGCTCCGGCTCTCGAAGCGATGGTTGCACGCGGAAGCGGTCGCGCATCGCATCCCTTCTCTCAAGGCCGGTCAGCGACGACTATTCAACGTCGAAGCAGTTCGCCAATCGCTCGCTGCTCGAGCGGCAGAGGCTGACGGGGATGAGGCATGACCCATCTCACGCCAATCAAGGCGATCAGGGCCAAGTGCTTGGACTGCTCCGGCGGGGGGCTCAAAGGTGATTGAGCTACCTGATAGTCATCCCCGAGGTTTGTCCGCCAACCACGGTGAATGTCCTTCGTCAACTCGGCTAGCACTCCGCCCGAAGGAAGCCGCTATCGCGTTGGGCATTGGCGAGCGCCTGCTCTGGGAAAAAACGAACTGCGGCGAGATCCCCTGCGCGAAGATTGGGCGCCGAGTGGTCTATCCCATCGAGTTGCTCAACGAGTACTTGCTGCGGCAGGCGAAGGGCGTCGGGCGATGAGCGTTACGCATGATCACGATGCCATCTTCGCGGTCATGGATGAACTCGAAAGTCGCACCGGCGGCCAACCCGACCACCCGTCGGTCGTGCAGCTGTGCGTCGGGGGTGGAACGACGGGGCGTCGGGTGATGCCTGACCTGCTCGAATACGCCCGAGGCTACCTGGATCGCGGATGGTCGATCATCCCGGTCGGGAGCAACAAGGCGCCGCCGCCTGGAGTCAGGTGGAAGCGGTATCAGACCTCACGAGCCAAGCCCGAGACCCTCGAACGATGGTTTGCTCGTGCCGACGTGACCGGCATGGCGGTGGTTCTCGGCGACGTGAGCGGCGGCCTCTGCTGTCGCGACTTCGACATCATGGACAGCTACGACGAATGGGCTCAAGCGCATCCCGATCTCGCACGGACGCTCCCGACAGTGGAGACGGCTCGGGGACGCCATGTCTACTTCCGGGGTCGAGCGGGCTCGGTCACGAAGTACGCCGACGGCGAGTTGAGGTGCGGAGGGTCGTACTGCATCCTTCCTCCCTCACGCCACCGGAGCGGCGTTGAGTATCAGTGGGTCGTTCCTCCGCCACCCGGCGACCTGCCCTTTGTTGATCCCGTCGCAGTACACCTCGTGGCGAGTGTTACACAGCAAGCAGAGCAAACAGAGCAAACTCAGCAAACTGAGCAAACAAAGGCCATAGGTGAGCCCGTCAAGCGCGAACCAAATTGTGTGCACTCCGCGATCGTGACGACGATCCCTGGCCGACCGGGAGAGCGCAATTCCAGGATCTGGCGGTTGGCACGCGCGCTGAAAGCGATAGACTGGCTCCGCGACAAGCCCGCCGGGTTCCTGAGGCCGGTCATCATCCAGTGGCACAATCTGGCCCGACATCGGATCGGCACCAAGCCGTTTGATGAGAGCTGGGCCGACTTCACGTGGGCGTGGCCGCGCGTGCGGCACGCGATGGGGGAGGGACCGATGGACATGATCCTGGAACGCGCGCTCGCGTCGGAACCCCCGGCCGAGGCACTGATCTATGAGAGCGAGGAGACTCTACTGCTCGCCAAAGTCTGCCGAGAGCTGCAGGTGAACGCCGGCGGCGATCCGTTCTTTCTCTCCATGCGAAAGGCGTCGGAGTGCCTGGAAGGCGGCTCGCCGATGAAGGCGCTGCGTCTGCTGAGAATGTTCTGCGAGGATGGGCTGCTCGAAGTCGTCCAGAGGGGCACTCCGGGACCCGAATCCCGGAAGGCGACGAGGTATCGGTATCTGGGCCGATTGGAGTAGTTGACAATGTAACAAGTACCGTGCTACGATGGGCTTGATGGCGAAACGCACACCCAAGCTGAGCGACCAGCTCCGACGTGCGATCGAGGAGTCTGAAATGACGCGATATCGGATCTCCAAGCTGACCGGGATCGACCAGGCAACGCTCAGCCGGTTCGTGCACGGCGAGTGCGGGATGTTGATGGAATCACTCGACAAGCTGGCGGCGGTGCTGGATCTGAGACTCACCTCCGGCGCGTCCGGGCGCGGGAAGAAAGGCAGGTAGGTCATGGCGACGAGAAAACGAACCAGAGGAAACGGGCAGGGGACGCTGTTCAAGCGAGGCGGGCGCGGCGCCTGGATCGTCTCCTGGTACGACCACAACGGGAAGCGGCACGAGCGTTCGACTCGGACGACCGACAAGGCGACGGCGGAGCGCATCCTGCAAAAGCACGCGGCTGACACAGCCCTGCGGCGGGAGGGCGTGATCGACGCCAGCAAGGATCGTTATTCGGTCGAGGCGCGCAAGCCGTTGGCCGATCACGTTGCCGACTACATCGCCCATTGCCGCCATGTGGGGCAAGCGGCTCGGCATGTGGACCAGAAGGAACGACACCTCCAGAGACTTCTAGGGTTCACCGAAGCAACGCGCCTGACGGATCTGACCGCCGACGCTGTGGAGTCGCACCTGCGGGGGCTGCGGGACCGGGGCCTTTCGGCCCGGTCGGTCAACTTCGCCAGGCAGATCGCCGTTGCCTTCATGGCCTGGTGCGTCAAGTCCCGCCGCGTCGAGTCCAACCCCCTCACCGTCATCCCCAAGCTCGACGAGCGGCGAGACCGCCGACGAGTCCGCCGGCCGCTGGACGATGACGAGCTCGCCGCCCTGCTTGCGGTCGCGGAGACCCGAGGACGGGCCGCGTGGTATCTGGCGGCTGCGCTCGCGGGTTTGCGAAAGGGCGACATGCAACGCCTGACGTGGGCTGACGTGGACTTCGATCAGAGCACCATCACGATCCGCGACGGGAAGGCCAGGCGCGAGGACGTGCTCCCGATGCACCCGCAGCTGGCGGAGGCGTTGAAGCGGCAAAGCGATACCTCGATGGCGATGCCCACGGCCAACGTGTTCCCGCAGACCGTGACGGACGTGACACGCCGGAAGGACTTCCTGAGGGCAGGGATCGCCCGGGAGGAGGTCGTGACGGACCGGGACGGTCTGCCCGTGATGATCGGGCGCGGGAAGAGCCGCCGGCCCAGGACGCGCATCGTGTCCGAGGACGCCGAGGGGCGGGTGATCGACCTGCACGCGATGCGGACGACGCTGGGGACGAATCTGGCCCGCGCCGGCGTCGCCCCCCAGATAGCCCAGCGAATCATGCGGCACAGCGACTACCGCACGACCCTCCAGCACTACACGGTGCTCGGGTTGAGCGACACGGCGAAGGCGGTCGAGGCGCTGCCGGCGATCAGGACTGGTCCACGCGAGGCCGCCACCGGAACAGGTGATACCCAACCCCCGCAGTACCCACAGCAGTACGGGCGCGAAACGGCGCGAGTCGGCGCGACGCCGCGCGACGAACGTGGTGATGATTCGTCACCGCCCGATGCGCGCAACCCCTTGCGCAACAGGGGCAAAAGCGAACGCACGCGACCTGATGCGGCCGCGTGCGTGAAAGCGGGCGAACGGACTCGAACCGTCAACATTCAGCTTGGAAGGCTGACGCTCTACCATTGAGCTACGCCCGCGACACGAGATTCCCGGCGGTGCGCTCATGCGCGGCGCGCCGAGAACCGGCTCGATTGTAACACGCCATCGCCGGTCGGCAAGAGCGACCGGACGCCGACGCGCAGTCTGACCGTCCGGGACTTGCTCGGCTGCGGTGCGGTCCGCAGTGAACGCCGACGGAGTGCCTCTATACTCCGCCATGACACAACCGGCCGCCGAGTCTATGACGGGCGAACACCTGCCCGACCCGCTGCCCACCGATCCGATGCGGCTGTTTGCCGACTGGTTCGAGCAGGCGCTCGGCGATCCACGCCAACCGAACCCGGCCTCGATGTACCTTGCCACCGCCGATGCCGACGGCTGCCCGACGGTCCGCACGCTGCTGTGCAAGCACATCGAGCTCGACCCAGGCTACATCGTTTTTTACACAAACTACCAGTCGCGCAAGGCCGCCGACCTTGACGCGAACCCTCGGGCGGCGGCTCTGTTTCATTGGGACCATGTTCACCGGCAGGTGCGGGCGGAGGGGCGGGTCGTGCGGTCTCCCGACGAGGAGTCGGACGCGTACTTCAAGTCGCGGGCGCTGCTCTCGCAGCTGGGCGCCTGGGCGAGCGACCAGAGCCGACCGATCGAATCTCAGGAGGCGCTGATGCTGCGGCTGGCCGACGCGGTCGCCCGGTTCGGCGTGACGGTCGAGCAGCTCGCCGACCCGACCGCGCGCGCCGGCGGCATTCCCCGGCCCCCGCATTGGGGGGGGTATCGGCTGTATATCGAGCGGCTGGAGCTCTGGGTGGGCGCTCAGGGTCGGCTGCACGATCGGGCGGTGTGGTCGCGGACGCTGTCGGCGGACCTGAGCCCCTCGCCGTGGTCCGCCACCCGGTTGCAGCCGTGAGCCCGCGGCAGGCAATCGTGCGGTCGCCCCTGCCGAAGGCGTGATGTTGTGATATGCTGTTGCGCTCCAGAAAGGGGATGACTCATGCGTAGCGCCCGTCCGCTGTATTCCCAGGAAGACGCCCCAGGACCCCGGCCGGTCACGCCGCCGCCGACCAGCGGCCCGGCCGCGAGCGCCCCCCGCGCGTCGGCCCCCGCGGACGAGCCCGCCGTGAGCAAGATCAGGGCCTTCGAGCAGAAGCTCGGAATGCGCCACGAGGATTCATGGACGCGCTCGCCCAACGTCACCGGCACGGGCGCCATCCATGTGAAGAGCTTTCACGCCAAGCTCACCGGCGATTCGCTGGCGTTCCTTGACCAGCAGATCAATGAATGGCTCGACGCCCACCCCCAGTACGAGGTCAAGCTCGTCACCACCACCATCGGCGAATGGAGCGGAAAGCTCAAAGAGCCGAACCTGGTCATCAACGTCTGGGTCTGACCGAGCCCGCGCGGAATCGGGGTTCGCCAACGGGGTGTACGATGTCGTAGGCGGCGGCTGCGCTGGTTCGTTCGCATGGGAGACTGGCCGATGCGGAATCGGGTGCTGATGGTCGCGTCGCTGGCCGCCCTGGCGACCGGATGTGCGCACGACGGCGCACGCTGGTACAAGGGCAACACGCATGCGCACACCGTGCTGTGCGGCCACGCCGACTCCACGCCCGAGGAGGTCGCGACGTGGTACCTCGACCGCGGGTACAACTTCCTCATTCTGTCCGAGCACAATAAGTTCATCGATCCCGCGTCGGTAAGACTGCGTGAGCATCGTCGCGACGACTTCATCCTGATCCCCGGCGCGGAGATCACGGGCAAGAAGACGATCCACACCACGGGGATGAACCTCGACGAACTCGTGGACTGGTCCTTCGACAGCGAGCGCAAGAGCGAAATCATCCAGCACCACACCGACGGAGCGATCGCGGCCGGGGGCGTGGCGATACTCAACCACCCCAACTTCAGATGGGCTGTCACCGCTGACGACATGCTGCCCGTCCAGAGGCTGCACCTGTTCGAGCTGTTCAACGGGCACCCGCTTGTGAATAACGAGGGTGACGAGGAGCACATCTCGACGGAAGAACTCTGGGACGTGCTGCTGACGGAGGGAATGGCGATCTACGGCGTCAGCTCGGACGACGTGCACAGCCTCAAACGCTGGGGCCGGGACGTGTCGAATCCCGGTCGCGGGTGGGTGATGGTGCGCGCCGAAACGCTGACGCCGGACGCGATTACGTCGGCGATGCAGCGCGGCCGATTCTATGCCACAAGCGGCGTCATCCTCGAGACCGTCAAGGTGACCGTGCCGCGCCGAGGCTATTCGCAAGGGTATTACGAGGTCGCCGTGGACGAGGCGGCGACGGCCCGAGAATTGACATCGGACCTGATCCTCGGACGCCGGGTGAAACACGCCGTCGAGGGATTCCGGATCCAGTGGATCGGCCCTCGGGGCGAGGTGGTCTCAGACATGCACGCGACGCGTTCGATACGCGAGATCGATCCCGGTGTCGCGTACCTCCGATGCAGGGTGACTTACGCCCGCAAAGTCGACGGGGGCTACGAGGAGTTCTACGCGTGGACGCAGCCGATCTTCACGGACGGTCGGCTGGACACGTTCGGCGCCTCGATGCAGGTCGCCGACACGCACACTCGCGCCGGCGGACGCACACACGCGGTAGGGCCGTGATGACGGGGTACACGCTTCGTCTTGCGCACTCGCCGGATTCTGACGACCTCGTGATGTGGTGGCCGCTGTCGGGGCTGATTGATCCGCGCGGGCACCCCATCGAGGGCTGCGACGGGTCGCCGGTCATTGATACGGGCCCGTTCTCCTTCTCGTGCCAGGCCGAGGACGTCCAGACGCTCAACGAGCGCGCAATCGCGTCGGCACTCCTGGCGGAGCGTGGCGAGGATCCGTCGGCGGCGTACGACGTGACCGCGATCTCGTGCCACGCCTACCCGCGCGTCCGAAAGATGTACCGGATCACCGCGTCCGGCGGGTCGTTCGGCGAGGGGTACGGGCCGAAGTTCGTCGCACGGGAGGATCGCGCGGCTGAAGTGCGGCAGATGTTGCAAGGCGCCAGCCGGTCGTGGCGCGTCGCTGTTCCCGGCTTGGATACGACGGCGTTCCTGACGCTCTCATTGATGATGGGTTCGCGGCCGGGCGCCCCGGCGTTCGAGGCTGTGCCGATGCCGTTCCAGCGCGTCGCTCCGGCGGTCATGTCGGGCGAGGCGGACGCGGGGCTGCTCATCCACGAAGCGCAGCTCACGTTCGAGCGCCTGGGCCTGGTGGCGGTCGCGGACCTCGGGCAGTGGTGGCACCAGCAGACGGGGCTGCCCCTGCCGCTGGGGCTCAACGTGATCCGGCGGGATCTGGACGAGCGGTTCGGGGACGGCACGTGCACACAGGTGTCGTCGATCCTGTCGGCGTCGATCCGGCACGCGCTCGAGCACGGCGAGCTGTCACGCCGATACCTGTTGGCGCACGCGGAAGATCGCCCGGAGTGGCGAGACCGGGAACTGGTTGACAAGTATCTTGGGATGTACGTGAACGAACTGACGCTCGACATGGGCGAATCAGGCCGACGGGCGATCCGGGAGTTGCTCGGGCGCGGCTATGAAGCCGGGCTGTGTCCGTCGCCGGGCGAGGTAGATGTGATCTGATCGCTGCACGGGAATGCACGGACCCCCTGCTTGCGCTGGAGTTTTGAGGAGCAGCATATGAGACTGGTCAAGACAGCACTGGGCGTGGCGGTCGAGCGTGCCGACGCGAGCGAGCTGCCGATCCGGCACATCATCGGGATCGGGCGCAACTACGAGGCCCATGCGCGCGAGCAGGACGCCGACGTGCCCGAGCGCCCGATGATGTTCACGAAAAACCCAGCGTCGGCGTGCCTGGACGGCGACGATATCGTGATCCCCGCGCCCTGCCGCGACGAGGCGACCGGCGGTGAGCAGGTGGACTTCGAGGCGGAGCTGGCGGTGGTGATCGGCGTCGCGGCCAAGGACGTGCCCGAGAATGAGGCGCTCTCGCACGTGCTGGGGTACTGCTGCGCCAACGACGTATCGGCCCGGTGGTGGCAGAAGAAGGGCTCCGGCGGGCAGTTCTGCCGCGGCAAGAGCTTCGACACGTTCTGCCCGTTGGGGCCTCGGCTCGTCACGGCCGAGACCGTCGGCGACCCGCAGACGCTGCGCATCGTCTGCCGAGTGAACGGCACGGTCATGCAGGACGAGAGCACGGCGCGGATGATCTTCCCGGTGGCGACGCTGATCGCCGAACTGTCCCGCGGGACCACGCTCGTGCCGGGCACCGTGATCCTGACCGGCACGCCAAGCGGGGTGGGCATGGCACGAACGCCTCCGGTCTATCTCAGGGCCGGCGACGTGGTCGAGGTCGAGATCGAACGAATCGGCGTGCTGCGGAACCCCGTCGTGGACGGATAGCGCCCGCGAGTTCAGACCCGAGGCACCACGCGCTCGGCGTCCGAGTCGAGTTGGAAGAACGTGGACGGCTGGATCTTGAACAGCCTCGCCACGATGTTCGTGGGAAACGCGGCGCAGAGCTGGTTGAGCTCGCGGACGTTGGCGTTGTAGAACCGCCGTGAGGCCGCGATGCGATCCTCGGTGAGCGACAGCTCGGTCTGAAGCTCGAGAAAGTTGCGGTTCGCCTTGAGGTCGGGGTACCCCTCGGCCAGCGCGAAGAGTCGGCCCACGCCCCGCATGAGCGTGGATTCATCGCGGGCCTGGCTCTCGGCGGCGCCGGTGTTCCCCGCAGCCTGGTTGCGCAGTCGGACCACAAGCTCGAGCGTCTCTCGCTCGTGACTGGCGTAGCCCTTGACGGTCTCGACGAGGTTTGGGATCAGGTCGTAGCGGCGCTTGAGCTCGACGTCGATGTCCGACCAGCTCTCGCCCAGGTGCTGGCGCAGGTGGACAAAGCGGTTGTAGGTCGCGATGAGCCACACCAGCGGCACGAGCATGAAGACCGCGACGACTACGAGGGGGATGATGAGCGGCTCCATCAGACGCTCTCCCCTGCGCGCTCGCGCAGCTGCGTGGTGACGTGCTCGGGCCAAAGCGCGAAGAACGCCCGGGCCCACTCGACGGCGCGCCTGAACTCATCGGGCGACCACCGCTTATGGCCGTCCATGAGACAGCAGCGATCACGCTCGATGTCGATCTCCGGCGGCTTGGCCTCGAGCAGAAACTCCATCATGCGCGGGTGGATGATGTCGTACGCGAACCGCTTGTCCGGGCTCTTGACCAGGAACCTTCGGCTGAACTCGGCGGACTCGAAGTCGATGTCGTCGAAGCCGATGGCGGCGGCGATCTTGTCGAACAGGCCCTCGCGCCGGATGAGCAGATCGGGCACGCCGACGTACGGCAGGTGCAGAATCACATAGCTGAAGTGGTAGGTGTGCGTGCTGGTGCTCTTGCCGGTGTGCTGCGTGACCTTGTAGGTGAAGTCGCCCATCTTGACGGGGTACTCGGCCCCGGCGATCTCCAGCGAGCCGGCAAGCGTGTTGAAGGCGGCCCGGCTGTGCCCCTTCCGGAAGACCTCGAAATGGGCGTACTCATCGTCGTGGTGGGTGTCTCGCCCCGGGTCGAAGCGCCAGCCGAGCTCAGCCGCAAGTGCCGCCAGCGCCTCGCGCCGCTTCTTGGCGGCCTTGGACGAGTAGACGATTGCCGCGATGACGACCGCGATGACCACAGGAACGATGAGGATGCCGAGGCCTTCAAGGCGCATGTCCCGGAGCATACACGAACGACCGGGGGCGTGCCTGCCTCGCCAGTGCGCGTCCTATCGTGCCCCGCACACATCATCCCCGCCCGGTTCCACGTCTGGTTCCCATGGCCAAGAAGAAGAAAAAACCCGGCGAGCCCAAGACGATCGAGAATCGCAAGGCCCGGCATGACTACTGGATCGAGGACACGCTCGAGGTGGGGATCATGCTGGTGGGGACCGAGGTCAAGTCGATCCGCGATGGGAACATCTCGCTGGCCGAGGGGTACGTGCGCGTGCAGGAGCAGCCGCCGGCGCTCTACCTGCACGGGATCAACATCGGCGAGTACGGTCCGGCCGGCCCGGGCCAGCACTCGGCCGTGCGCACGCGAAAGCTCCTCGCCCACAAGCGTGAGATCCTCAAGCTGGCCCGGCGCGTCACCCAGAAGGGCATGACCGTCGTGCCCCTCAGGCTCTACTTCAAGAACGGGTACGCCAAGCTGCTCATCGGCGTGGGGCGAGGCCGACGCAAGGGCGACAAGCGCCAGGCCATCGCCGAGCGCGAGTCCAGGCGGGACGTGGATCGGGCGATGTCGCGGCGGATGTAGACGGGGATCTATGTCTCTCGGTCTTAGGCTAACTTGGCGGCATTCGAGAGAAGTACGCCCAACGGTCGGCTCGGAGATCCGACCTACCATTTCGTCTCTTCCTCTCCCCCTCTCTTCGCCCCACTCATTCACGCGCGCTGCCGAATCGTCTCGAGCAGGTCGCGGACTTCCTGGGCCATTCGCGTGTTCGGGAATCGGCTCATGATCCGCCCGCCGATGCGCGAAGCCGCCTCCCACTCCCGATCGTGCACCGCGGCCTTGAACTGCTCGCCGAGCTGACCCTTGGCCTTCTCGATCACGGTGCGGGCGACCTCGACATAGGGCCTCGCGTCCGCTTCGGTCAGGTACCGGTCCAGCTCTTCGAGCAGATCCAGCGCTTCCTCGACGCGGTCCTCCTCCGCCGCGGCTCTGAACCGGATCTCCAACTCCGCCCGGTACGCTCCGCGCACGCGCGCCACCCGATGCCGAAGGCCCTCCACGCTGGGCGACTCCGGGTACATCCGCGCGATGCGCGCCGCCGCGACCTGCGCCTCGGCCCAGTTCCTTTGCGCCAGCATCGCGTCCATCTCGGCGACCGCGTCGGCGACATCGCGCTCCATGGTCTGAAACCGCGCGCGGTCGATCCGTCTTCGAAGCTCCTCCGCGTCCGCACGGTACCCGAATTGATCGGCAAGCTCAGCGCAGAGCACGGCCGCAGCGTCCCAGTCCTCCGCGGCGATGTCCTCCTCGATCGCCCGGCGCAGCAGGTCTCGTTCCATCCGACGGTTCAGCACACGCCGCGCGTCGTCCGAGAGCGCCGACTGCTCCGCGAGCGATCGAACCGCCGACGACATCGCGTCCTGTCGCGCGCTCATAATCGCAAGCACCTGCCGCTGCCCGCGCACGGCGGCCGCGATCGGCCACAGCAGCAGCACCATCAACAGCCCCAGCGAAGAGGCGACCAGGACGAGTTCCGATGCCACAGCCGGCGTCCATCCCGCCCCGATCGCGATCCCCACGATCGATGCGCCCGCGCCCGCGATGAACACCAGAGCCGTCACCACGCCGCCCACCGCCTCCCACGCGCCCCGTCGATCGGCCCGTGCTCTGCCCTTCGGCCGGGTCGAGTCGCCGTCTCGCAAATCCGATTGCGGCTGGCGCGTCGTCACGTGCGATCCTCTTGAGCCGGCACTTCAGAAACCCCCGGCCGCGGTCAACTCCCCGGCGTGCACTCCCCGCAGTCTCGCGTCACCGGGACCAGGCACAGGAAACTCAGCCCGTCCTGACCCGCCCGGAACTGATGCTCTTCGTCCGGGGGCACAAACACCACGTCGCCCCGGCGGATCGCACGCTCGCCGCCCTCCAGCAGCACCGTCCCGCCCCCGTCCACAACGTATACCTCGTGCTCATAGTCGTGGCTGTGCCGCGGCGAGTGCCCCCCCGCATCGATGACAATGTGCCGCATGGCGAAGTTCGGCGCCTGGTCCGCACGCCCCGCCATGATCGACATCTTCACCCCGTCCGCCCCCGGCACATCCATCGGCTCATGGCTCACATCGGCGATGTTTCTGATCAGCATGGTTCCCTCCCGGCGGGCACGCGTCCGCGTCCGGGCCATTCTATCATCGGGCGATGACTTCATCTGAAACCAGCACGACGCCCCGGATCCAACTGGCTG
>JADFOF010000371.1 GCA_022563015.1 Planctomycetota bacterium | reverse complement strand
CGAGGTCCGCCAGGTTCTCGGGATTGCCCGAGTAGGTCAGCGCGTCGAGATTGACGATGGACAGGTCGCCGCGTGCGCCCAGCGCGAAGCGCACGAAGTTCGACCCGATGAACCCGCAGCCGCCGGTCAGGAGAATCTTCATCGGCGTCCCCGTTCACTCCTGCTCGAGCCTTTGGACGACGCTCGACAGGTTGCTTCTCCAGTGGATCATGGGCCCGACGACCGACTCGGTCTCGCCCAGGTCCAGCACACTGTACGCGGGCCTGGGCGCGGGCCTTGGAAACTCGGCGGCCGAGCACGGCTCGATGTGGCAGTCGGGCGCGGTCAGGCGGGCGATCTCGACCGCGAACTCGTGCCACGTGCACTCCCCGCCGTCGCTGGCGTGCCGGATCCCGCGCTGGCCCGCGTTGAGCAGGGCCAGCGTCGTGCGCGCGAGGTGCTCGGCCGAGCAGGGCCTGCCCCGCTGGTCGATCACCACGCGCAGCGTGTCGCGCTCGCGAGCCAGACGCGCGATGGTGCGCACGAAGTTGTTCCCCCACGGGGCGTACATCCAGCTGGTTCGCACGATGAGATGGTCGCAGCGCGAGCGTTCGATCGCCTCTTCCCCGGCCGCCTTGGTGCGCCCGTACGCGCCCAGGGGCGAGCGGGCGTGGTCGGTCGCGTAGGGCGTTGTCGCGCTGCCGTCGAACACATAGTCGGTGCTGTAATGGACCACGGTCGCGCCGACCCTTCGGCAGGCGTCGGCCAGGCGTCCCACGCCGGTGGCGTTGACGGCCAAGGCCCTGGATTCGTCGCCCTCGGCACCGTCCACGTCGGTGTACCCGGCGCAGTTGATGACGCGGCCATGACGATCGGTGATCCCCGCGTCGATCGAGTCCGCGTTCGTGAGGTCGAACTCTTCGAGCGTGGGAGCGTCGAAGTCAACGCTCGCCAGGCGCAGCATCGAGGCCCACGCCCTGCCGAGCATCCCGTCCGAACCGATGAGCAGCACGCGATCGTTCACTGGGGCCTACCGGTGCTGCGCGTGCCAGGGGAACCCGGGCACGCTGTCGAACGCCCGGCGCTCTTCGTCCGGGTTCGCCGGGTCGTACGCCTGGGTGACGTAGTAGAGCAGCCCGGCCGGGACGTGCCCCACCGTTGCGGCGCCGTGCCAGAGCGGCGGGGGAATGACGACCACGCCCGGCCTCTTCTCGCCCACGACCGCCATCCACGTGGTGTCGTCGTCGCGGTGCACGCCGACCTTGATGTGCCCGGACACGCACAGCCAGAAGTCGGTCTGGTCCCGGTGCCGATGCCACGCCTTGATGACGCCCGGGTGCTGGACCGAATAATTAGCCTGCCCCCGGGGCGACATGACGCCCTGAAAAAGGTTCATGAACGACCATCCCCGGTCGTCGGTGTGCACACTGACGGTAACCAACACCGGCTCGACCGCCTCGATCGCCCGCGTGTACGCGTCCTTGATCGAGCCGTTGAACACGGGTATGGGCAGGGGTGCAGCAGCGTTCACGGGCGTTCCCCGGCGAAGAGCGGCGCGCCGTCGGACGCCGCCTCGAATCCGAACCCGCTGTTCGCACCGCCGCGCGCCACCAGCGTCGAGGCGCGGAACAGGCTCTCGAACGTGCCCGCGTCGGTCCACCAGCCGTCGAGAATCTCCGAGGTCAGGTCGCCCCGCGCCAGGTACGCGTTGTTCACGTCCGTGATCTCCAGCTCGCCCCGGCCGCTGGGCTTGAGCGTCTCGCAGATCCTGAACACGCCCGCGTCGTAGAAGTAGATGCCCGTCACCGCGAGGTTGCCGGGCGGGTCGGCGGGCTTCTCGATGATCTCGACGATCCTGGGCGGGTCGTGCCCGTCCATCCGAGCCACGCCGAACCGCTGCGGGTCGTCCACCTCCTTGAGTATCACCTTCGCGCCCGAGGGCTGGGTGAAGAAGTCGCCCGCAGCCTTCTTGATGTCCTTCTCGATGATGTTGTCGCCGAGGATGACGCAGAGCTTGTCGCGGTCGGCGAACTCCTCAGCCAGCTTGAGCGCCTCGGCGATGCCGCCCTCGCCCTCCTGGTAGGCGTATTCGAGGTGGCGGATGCCCAGCTGCTTGCCGTTCTTGAGCAGCTTGAGGAAGTCGCCGGCGTGCTCGCCGCCGGTGACGACGAGAATATCGCGGATCCCGGCGTTGAGCAGGCACTGGATCGGGTAATAGATCATGGGGCGGTCGTAGACCGGGAGCAGGTGCTTGTTCGTGACCAGCGTGAGCGGCCGCAGCCGAGTGCCCAGCCCGCCAGCCAGAATCACGCCCTTCATAGCCAGCCCTCCTGTCCGAGAATCCGTCGATTTCCATGAGTATCGGACGGATAATACGCCCGGCTGAGCCGCCGCACGACTTTGTCCGGGTGAAAGCCGGGTTGCACGGGCGTCGCCCGGAGCGCACAATACCAGTTCTCACCAATCACACCCCCGGGGGAGCCGCGATGCCGGACACCGCACCCAATCAGTTATCGAGTCTGCCGTACTTCAGGGAATACCTCGACACCGTGCTGCGGCCTCGGGTCGAGCGTGCGCTCACGGAGGTCCGCGCGCAGCTGAGCGAGTCCGTTTTGACCGAGGTCGTGCGGATCATCAGCGAAGAGCAGAGCGGCGACGTGCCCGACGACGCCGTGCGCACGCTGCTCGAGCAGACACTCGGGCTTCAGATTCGCGTCGAGGCAGTGGCCGTGTTCGCGAACGAGCCGGACGAGCGGGCCGAGATGAACGTCGCCGATGAA
>JADFOF010000052.1 GCA_022563015.1 Planctomycetota bacterium | reverse complement strand
GCGTGCGTGACTTTGGGCCGGGCGTGGCTGCCCGCGAATCGGCGCGGATCTTTCAGCCGTTCCACAGGGCCAAGCGACACGCCCAGAGCCCAAACCCCGGGCTCGGGCTCGGGCTTGCGCTGGCGAGAGGGCTTGCACGCGAGATGGGGGGCGATCTGGTTCTGGGCAAGGTTGAGAGCGGGCGGGGAGCGGTCTTCTGCCTGAAAATGGTGCTCGCCGACCGAACGCGAAACAACGGGTCGTGAGCGGCTTTTGGCTGGTTGAGAGCGATCTGCGTTGCGGAGACGCCTGCGCATGAGCAGCACCGAAATAGAACGATTCTCAGGCGCAAGACCCGCTTGTTCGTGTGTTGTCACCTGAATGTAACAGCCCGCCTCGCCTTGGAACCGATCGACCCCTTGTTCGCTACACTGAGTGTGGAGAACGCGCTAAGGAGACTGTCATGTTGAAGAAGACCGCTCTCGTGCTGGCTGTCGCTGGTTTGGCTCTGTCATTGAGTGCTTCGCCTTGCACGGAGCCCACGGGTTTCGGGGCAATGGGGCCGCTGGGGCCTTGGATCGAAAAGCCGATGACGGAGGAGCCCGCCTCGCCGACTGTCGAACCCGTCATCGATCTTGGACCGGACGACGAACTGCCCGTCACAAAGATCACACTCTACCGCTCGGGCGTGGGTTATTTCGAGAGGCACGGGCTGATCGATGGCGACGCGGACGTCCAACTCACCTTCAACGCCGACCAGATCAACGATATTCTCAAGTCGATGATCCTGCTCGATCTGGATGGCGGGCGGATCGAGTCGGTCGGGTATGGCTCGCGCGAGCCGATCGAACGTCGCCTGGCAAGCTTTGGGATCGACATCTCGGACAACCCGAGTATCGCAAAGTTGCTCGAACGATTGCGCGGGGCTCCGGTTCGCCTGGACCTGCCCGCGGGACCGGTGCTCGGCACGGTGCTCGGTGTCGAGTCGCGGACTGTTGCGGGCGAAAGTGAAACGTACAAGGCGGACTTTGTCAATCTGGTCACCGACGCGGGCATTCGATCGATCAACATTGCCGAGGTGGCGGCCATGACGATTGAGGACCCCGATCTTGCGGGCGAACTGAACAAGGCGCTGGCGGCGCTGGCTGAGCAACGGGCCGACCGGGTCAAGACGGTGGACATCGCACTTAGAGGCACGGGCGCTCGGCGGATCGTCGTGGCCTATGTCCACGAGATGCCGGTCTGGAAGACGAGCTATCGGCTGATGCTGCCCGAAGGAAAAGCCAATGGAGCGCGCTCGGGCGACGACCTGCCCACGATTCAAGGCTGGGCGATTGTCGAGAACACAACGGACGAGGATTGGATCGACGTGCAGTTGTCATTGGTTGCGGGGCGGCCAATCAGTTTTCAGATGGACCTGTATGAACCATTGCACGCGTATCGGCCGATGGTGCCCGTGCCGACCGTGCCAGGTGTTGGACCTCGCGTGTACGGCGGGGGTGACAACTATAAAGAACTCTCGAAACTCGCAGGCCTGGCCGACACGATGGTCACCGGGCAGACGGTATCGCGTTCGGCTTCAAGGCGCGGTTACCTCAGTACCACCTCAACCGAGGCGGCACCTGCGGGCGCGAGTTCGTTCGCAATGTATAACATTTCCGCAGATGCCATGGCCAGCAGCGGCCCAGCAGCGATGGCAAGCGGTGTCGAGGTCGGCGAGGTGTTTCAGTATCGCCTCGACTCGCCGGTCACGATCGAGCGGCAGCGGTCGGCCATGATCCCGATCATCTCGACCCCCATCCAGGGTCGGCGCGTCAGCATTTACAACCGCGCCGACGGCTCGAACCATCCGATGCGGGGCGTCGAGATCACCAACTCGACCGAACTTCAGCTCATGCCCGGGCCGATCAGTGTGTACGACGGGTCCGCCTACGCCGGCGACTCGCAGATCGGGCACGTGCCCGCGGGCGACACGCGGCTGCTGGCGTACGCGGTCGATCTGAGCGTCTCGGCGATCGTCAAGGACGACGGCACGTCGACGATTCAGGGTATGAAAATCATCAAAGGGCTGCTCGAAACGACCACCAGGCGCATCCAGACCGTCACGTACGCCTTCGCCAACAACGATCTGGAGCGCGAGCGAACGATCATCATCGAGCACGCCAAGGTCAGCGGGTGGGACCTCGTCGCGCCCCAGGAGCCGGCCGAGGAGACCGACGCGCTGTACCGCTTTGAAGTCACGGTCAAGCCCGACGACGACGCGGCCCTGGCGGTGCGACTCGAACGTGTTGAACACACTATGGTCGCCCTGACCTCGATGAACATCGAGACGCTGCGATACCATGCCCGGCGCGGAAAGGTGTCGGACAAGGTGATGGCCGCGTTCCGCGAGGCCGCCCGCATCCAGGCCGACATCAACACCGCTCAGCGCACGATCAGCCAGTTCGACGCCGAGCGTGACGAGATCAGCCGGGACCAGTCCCGCGTCCGCCTGAACATGAACAGCATCGACCGGCGGAGCGAGCTGTACACCCGGTACCTGCGCAAGTTCGGCGAGCAGGAGACCCGGCTGGAGCAGATCCTCGAGCAGCGCAACGCCGAGCAGAAGCGGCTCGAAGCCCTCAAGAAGCAGCTCCAGGACTATCTGCAGAACCTCAACGTCTCGTAGGGTGCACGGCGCCGGTTTTGTTCACAACCAAACCCAGGGTCACGTGACCCTGGGTTTTTTCGTGCGCGTCGTTTTTGTTCCTACATTCCCTTCCACCGCGTTTTGAGGTCGTGCTCGACTTCGAGCAGATCGAGCACCTTGCCGACCATGAAATCGATCAGGTCGCCCACGCCTTTGGGGTCGAGGTACAGCCCCGGGTTCAGCGGGCAGACGATCGCCCCGGCCAGCGTCACTCGCCGCATGTTCTCGATGTCCACCAGGTTCAGCGGCGTCTCGCGGTGGCAGACGATCAACGGCCGGCGCTCCTTCAGCGTCACCTGGGCCGCCCGCACCAGCAGGTTCGACCCCGCCCCGGTCGCGATCGACGCGAGGCTCTGGCTCGAGGCGGGGATCACGACCATGCCGTGGTGGCGAAAGCTGCCCGAGGCGATCACGGCACCGACGTCCTTGTTGGGGTGTATGAAGAGCCGTTCCGATGCCGCCGGGTCGCGCTCGAGCAGGCCGGGCACGATTGAGGCGGCGTCGATCGACCTGATCCCCGCCTCGTCGCTCAGCAGTCGGCGACCGAACTGGGTGACGACCAGGTGCACAGCGTGGCCGCGTCCGAGCAGCTGCTCGAGCAGCCCGAGCGCGTAGGCTGCCCCGGACGCCCCGGTGATCCCGACGACAAATATCCGCCCGGGTTGTGCATCTTCCAGGGGCATCGACCGGTGATGCTAGCCGACGCCCTGACGCCTGGGGTGAGTCCGCGAACCCTCGGATCTCCCTTCTTATCGACCGATCTGTCAACTCCCGCGTGCCTGCGTGCCGATGTGCTGATACAGTGTGCGCGCGACGCCACCACCGGCGCCGCTCGCGTCGGCGGAGCCGACCACACGCCACGAGGTGCAGCCATGAACGCACGAAGCAGACACGCAGCCGGACGGATCCTCTCGATCGCGGCGTTGGCAGCCGGGACGCTGGTCGGGTGTGTCGGGTACAGCACGTGGCCGCCCGTGTCCGGAACCGCCTTCGCCAACCCGAATTCCGCGGCCAACGAAGAGATCATGATCGCCTCGCTCGCGTGGATCATCGAGCGCGATCATCAGGGCCCACTCGCCTCGCCGGTGGCGATCAACCTGCCCAGCGGCGTGACCGCGCTTCGGTACGCGCGCATGGCGCAGAAGATCGGCCCAAACGTCGAGCCCCTCTCCCGCGCCAACGCCGCCGTGCCCATCTACCACATCGTCGAGTTCAAGGTCCGCGGCTCGGACGCGGAGGTGATCGTCCTGCGCCCGGCGACGGAGATCACGCAGGGTTCGCCCGGCGAGCCGGTGTACCAGGGGTATCGGCTCAAGCTCTCGGGCGGGTTCGACCCGTGGCACGTCACGTGGTTCAAGCCGTACTCGGTCGGCACGATCTCCGCCCCGCCGCTCTCGTACATCGACGCGGCTGCGGGCGCCGAGGTCGAGACCGCGGCTGTCGAGGATTCCTCAGGGGGCTGAAGCGTTCTCAGATGAGTTGTCGCGTCCAGAGGTGTGCGCGACGCCGAGTCTGAGTCCGCGAAGGCTCGGATATCCCATGACAACGAGCATGATCCGAGCCTTCGCCCGCAACGGGCTCAGACTCGGCGTCCGTGCGGATGCGGACGCGGCGCGTTGATTGAAACTGCGCTCGGCGCGGGATGTCGAAGAGCACTCCCTCCCGGTCGTGCCTCGTAGATCGCAGGTCGTGCCTCGTAGAACGCAGGTGCGGGCGACGCGCGGCGTTGGCTCGGCGCTACGCTTCACTTTCACCTGGGAGACCCGGCGTGGCTGTCGATGTCGTGTGGATATTCTCACTGCCCCGCAATGGCTCGTCGGTGACGGCGTACGCCGCGGCCGAGCCCTTCGGTGCCGCCGTCGCCGACGAGGTGCTCGGCCCGTGGGACCGCACGGGAGAGCCGTACAACTACCCCGCGCTGCAGAGGCGGCTGATCGAGGCGTACCACGGCAGCCGATGCATTCTCACGCCCGAGGTCGTGGCCCTTGCGACGGAGCTGTTCGAGCTGCTGGGCGAGAAGTCCGGCCGCGTCGTCTCGAAGCACCCGCACCTCAAGCCCGCTCCGGCCGAGTTCCGGATCGCGTTCCCGGGCTGCCGGGCGGTCTGGCTCATGCGCAACCCTTTGCGCCGTCTCAACAGCCTCTACAACCGCGGGTGGACCGACGACCTGCGCCCGAATCACGAGCTTGCGCACTTCAGCGGCTTCGCCCGCAGCTGGCTCGCCCAGCCGCAGCGACTTGTCTTCGAGCAGATGCGGCGCGACCCTCGGCGGTTCTTTCGATCGATCTACCGCCACTGGGGCTGGGACGCCAACGACGCGGACATCGAGCGGGCGATCGCCTACACGCGCGACAAGTACCACAGCTCGTCCTGCGAGCTCGACGACAAGCGTACGGCGGCAGCCCCGCTCTCGGAGAGCCGATGGTGCCTGCCCGAAGAGGCGCTTGAGATGTACCTTGCGGATCCGTTTGTACGAAGGCTCATGCGGCGCTGCCGCTATCCCGTGGGCAAGCCCGCGTACCGCGTCGACGACAGCGACGGCACATGGCAGCGCCGCTGGTATTACAGAGTGCGCAAGCTCACCCCGCCGCGGCGCGTCGAGGGTCCGGTCGTGGACGAGCCATAAGCGGAGCCTCACGCATGCCCGGCCACGCTCGCAGGCTCATTGGAAAGTGGAGCGCCCTTGGGCTCTACTGGATCGTCCAGGCGCTGGTGGTGTTCGTGATCGTGATACTCTGGCGGAGCCAGGGGCAGAGCGTCAACGCGGGCGCCCCGGCGGGTCGATTCGACCTCGACGAGATACTGGACTTCGCCACAGATCCGCAGTACGTCTTCGACGTCGCGATCGCATTGGTCGTCGCGAGCGCGTTGCAGGGGCTGTTCCTGCTGCCGGTTCGTCGGCCCTCCGCCGCCGCGGCGCGGGGGTCGTCGCTGTGGCTGAGCCTGGCGATCGCGGGGGCGCTCATCGCGTTGATGGTTGGCGCGGTCGTGCTGGCCGTGGCGGACGCGGCGTGGCTCGTGCTCGGCGACGACGTGTACGAAGGACCCTGGGTGACCGTCTGGCTGGTGGTGATGGGCGTGAGTTGGCTTGTCTTCACGCCGCTGCTGATCCGCTTCTGCCGCGCCCGCCCGCGCGAGACGCTGCTCTCGCGCCTCGCGTCGCGGTTGTTTCTGGGCACGATCATCGAGACAGCCGCCATCATCCCCCTTGACGTGATGATCCGCCGAAAGACCGACTGCTACTGCTTGCAGGGGACGTATTGGGCGCTGAGCTTGTGCGGAGCCGTGGGGCTGTTCATCGCCGGCCCGGCCGTGTTCCTGCCCATCCTGGCCAAGCGACGCCGACGCTGGCACCACGGCCGATGCGAGGTCTGCGCCTACGACATGACCGGGTGCATCGACGCGGACCGCTGCCCGGAGTGCGGCACCGGCTGGCGCAAGGCGAAAGATCACTAGCGCGTCCTCAGATCAGATGTCACGTCAAGATGTGCGTCGGACGCCGAGTCTGAGTCCGCGAAGGCTCGGATATCTCCTGACAACGAGCGTGATCCGAGCCTTCGCCCGAGGCGGGCTCAGACTCGGCGTCCGTCGTAAACGAGCCCTGGGCGCGAGCACAGGGTGTTCGGCGTGCCGGACACGCAGCACTCTTCGCTCGCGCGAAGGGCTCGTCATCGGACCCGGCGTCCGCTCCCTGGACTCGGCGTCATTGTGGTTGCGCTCGCGGCGCGCTCTTGGAGGCAGCGTCAACCCGCGGCGAGCTCAAGGCGGCACCGGATTCGGGCTTGCCACATCCAGATCGGGCTCGAACGGCGTCCACGAGATGTTCGACTCGACCGCGCGTGTCAGCCTGGCCAGGTATGCCTCGCACGAAATCTCCACCACGCCGAACTGCTCGAGGTGCGGATTCGGGAACTGCACGTCCAGCATCTCGAACCCACGGCGTCGCAGGTGGTGGACGAGATGCACGAGGCAGACCTTCGAGGCGTCGGTCCCGCCACGTTCCGGCCGCGAGAACATCGACTCGCCGGCGAACAGGCCGCCGACCTGCACGCCGTACAACCCCCCGACCAGCTGCATCCGCTTGCCCGCCGCTGCGCCGTGTCTGGATTCGTCGCCGGCGGTCGCGCCCTCGTGCCTGTGCGCCGCAGCGTTATTTTCCACCCACGCTTCGACGCTGTGGGCGTGTCCCGCCCGATGCAACGCTTGGTACGCCGTCACGAGCTGTGCGTCGATCCAGGTCTCTTCGCGTCCCGGCGCGGCCACGGCGCAGGCACGGATCACGTGCGAGAAAGCGCGGTTTGTGGTGATGGTGAATCGCCCGCTGCGCACTCGCCGCCGCAGCGTGTCGGGGACGCGGAACCCGTCCAGCGGGATGATGGCGCGCGGATCGGGCCGATACCACCGGATCAGGCCCGATTCCGGGTCGGCCATGGGAAAGCACCCCTGCCGGTACGCCGACACCAGAGACTGGACGAAATCGCGATCCTGCTTTTCCACCGGGGCACTCCGCGCCCGCCCCCTCGGATCTCGTATCCTTGGGAGCGATGCTCGACAAAGCGTATGTATCGATCATCGAGTGGTCGGGATTGCTCGACGAGCCGGCGCGTATCGCCCTGCTGACCCGGGTGCTGGGCATGGACGGGTACCACGCGCGTCAGGCGGTCCGTCGCGGCGTGCCCGCAGGTCATTCTCCGCACGGACGTGGACAAGGCCGAGGCCGCTCTGGACGCGTTCCATGCCGTCGGCGTGCTCGCCTTCGCCCCCACGCAGTCGCAGCTGGACGAGCGTGCGGACTTCCACGCCGCCAAGCGGCTCATCGCCGGCTCGGGCGCGACGTACCTGGTCCAGGCGTGGCGTGGCGAGCCGCGCACGTTCGATGCGGCCCGCACGTTCCTGCTCGTCCGCGCGTCGCTCCGCTCGACCGAGAAGAAGTCGATCGTTGACCAGGGTTCGGCGTTCGCCGCGGCTGCGACGGCGACCAGCGGGATGCCCCCTATCGGCCACACCGATTTCGAGGGCGACATCGCTTCCTCGATCGCACGATCTCGCACAACGCTGACCGAGATCATCGATCTCCATCAGGCGGACGGCACGCGGATCAGACTCAACGGCGACAAGTTCAGCTTCGACGTGCTGGGCGACGCTCGCGGCTACACCGATCGCGACAACATGGACAAACTCGCCGTCCGGCTGAGCGAGCAGGCGTCGCGCGCCATCGTCGATCTTGATTTCCGGCAGTTCCGGTGCCCGCCGGGCATTCTCAGGACGTACTACCAGTCGGCCCTGGGCCGCGTCCGTCGGACCGTCGAGGCCCCCGCGTTCGACTTTTATTCGGTCTGGGTGGCCCTGATGTATCGGCGGATGTCGCGCGGCTGACCGGGCCCGCGGTTCCCCCGCCCGTGAAATCGGCCGCGTAACATTCCCAAGGAAGTACGGGTCGTGGAGGTCTCGCCATGCAGTCAGGTCAGATACTCAACCAGGTGCTCAGCGAGGACGTGCTCGTCCCTGTTATTCTCGGTGCCGTGGGCATGGTCGCCATCATCTTCGGGACGATCGCGTCCATGGTCAAGGGCGTCGCGCGCGAACGCACACGCCGAGAGATCGCCGCCTACATCGCAGAGGGCTCGATGACACCCGAGCAGGGCGAGAAGCTCATGGCCTCGAACCCCAAGAACGCCTGACGGATCTCCCACCCGAGGACAGCATCATGTTCGGACTCGAATCGACGCTCTCACTGGCAAGCTTCACAGGTATCTCGGGCGGCGACATGATCCCGCTGGTGGCGATTACCGGCGGGTTGCTCGTCGGTGTCATCGCCATCGTTGCCGGCACGATCAATTCGATCTCTTCGCGCAAGCAGCGCGAAGAGTCCCGGCGCGAGATTGCTGCCTACGTCGCCGAGGGCTCCATGACTCCCGAGGACGCGGAGCGAATCCTCAAGGCAGGCATATCGGAAGACGAATCGCCCACCCGCCGCTGCACCTGAGCCCTCCAGGATCAAGGCCTGTTGGAGCAGAGGTGGATCAGCGGGCTCTGACCACACGAGCACAAGCCGCCCTCGGCTCCGGTCGGCGACTCGGATCGCGGTTTGACCTGCGCGGTTGCACGGGCAACTATCTGCATGGAAACCGCCACGCACACCCCCAAGATCGGCTCTGCCGCCTCCCAAACCCCATCTCCACTGAGCCCCAAGATCGTCTCGGAGGGAATTACCTTCGATGACGTGCTGCTGATCCCTCGCCGCAGCGGCGTTGTGCCCTCCGAGGCCGACACCTCCACACGCCTTACCGCCAGCATCCGCCTCAACATCCCGCTCCTGTCCGCCCCCATGGACACCGTCACCGAGTCGGCGCTGGCGATCGCCCTGGCCCAGGAGGGTGGCCTCGGGTTCATTCACAAGAACCTCTCCATCGAGACACAGGCCCGCGAGGTGGCCAAGGTCAAGCGTTCGGCCAACGGCGTCATCCTCGACCCCATCACGCTCTGCCCCGACGACACCATCTCGCACGCCCGGACGCTCATGCGCCAGCACAACGTCTCGGGCTTCCCCGTCACGGAAGACCCCGCCGGCACGCTCCGGGGCAAGGGCAAGGTGCTGGGCATCCTGACCCGACGCGACCTGAAGTTCGTCGAGCAGGGCGACTGCCCGGTCGGCCAGGTCATGACCTCGCGCAACCTCATCACCGCTGCGCCCGACACCACGCTCGAACAGGCCGAGGTCGTGCTCAACAAGAACAAGGTTGAGAAGCTGCTGCTCGTGGATGGCAAGGGGCGTCTGGCGGGCCTGATCACCATGCGCGACATCGAACGACTCAGCCAGTTCCCGCAGGCGTGCACCGACGACCGCGGGCGACTCCGCTGCGGCGCCGCGGTCGGCATCGACCAGTACGAACGCGTCGAGGCCCTCATCGCCGCGGGCGTCGATCTGGTCGTGGTCGACACGGCGCACGGCCACACCGAGAACGTCCTCCGCACCGTCAAAGCCATCAAGTCCCGTCACGAGATCGACGTGATCGCGGGCAACATCGCCACGGCCGAGGCGGCCCGGGATCTCGCCGGCGCCGGCGCCGACGGCGTGAAGGTCGGCATCGGACCGGGCAGCATCTGCACGACGCGCGTCGTCACCGGCGTCGGTGTGCCGCAGATCACCGCTGTCCTCAACGCGATCCGCGGCGTGGCCGACTCGGGGCGGGACATCACGGTGATCGCCGACGGCGGGGTCCGGCAGTCCGGCGACATCGCCAAGGCGCTGGCCACGGGCGCCTCGGCCGTGATGATGGGCTCGCTCTTCGCCGGGCTGGACGAATCGCCGGGCGAGCTGGTCATCTCGGGCGGTCGGCGATACAAAGCCTACCGCGGGATGGGCTCGGAGGGGGCGATGAACGCGGGCTCGGCGGACCGCTACGCCCAGGCCGACAAGCTCGACCCGCGCGAAAAATACGCCGGCAAGTTCGTCCCCGAGGGTGTCGAGGGACTCGTGTCCTACCGCGGGTCGCTCGCGGAGTTCGTGTACCAGATGGTTGGCGGGCTGCAGGCCGCAATGGGCTACTGCGGGTGCCAGACCATCGATGCCTTCCGTCGCGACGCCCGGTTCTGTCGCGTCTCGGCGGCGACCGTCGTCGAGAACCATCCCCACGACATCCGCATCACCAAAGAGTCGCCCAACTACAATGTCGAGCGGTCGTGGGAATAACCGATACCCGATCGTGCCCGGCGGCGAGACAGGAGACCGAACATGAGAACCGCAAACCCGACGCTCGGCGTCTTCAATAAGCCCCAGACCTGGGACGACGCACGCGGGATCTCCGACCGCTCGAAGGTCATGACGTTGGGCGGCACGATCTTCGCCTCGACCGTGCTCATCGGCATCACCGCAACCGTCGCCACCATCGCCTGGAGCATGCTCCAGGATGGCGATGCGGTCTCGTCGGCCGCCCTGCCCACCCTGATTGGCAGCGCAATCGGCGGGCTCGTCCTCGCGCTCATCATTGTCTTCAAGCCCAAGGCTGCGCCGTTTCTCTCTCCCGTCTACGCCGCGGTTCAGGGCGTGTTTGTCGGCGCGATCTCGCTGGTCGTGGCCAGGATGCTCGACGCGCGGATGGACGGCGTCGGGCTCACCACCGTCTTCCAGGCCATCACGCTCACCTTCGGCATCTTCGCCGCCATGCTCATCGGCTATGCGTCCGGGATCCTCAAGTTCGGTCAGGTCGTCAAGAACTGCATCATGGCCGCGACCGGCGGCATCATGATCTTCTACATGGCCGCGATCCTGCTCTCGTTCGTCGGCGTCACCGGAATGAGCGGGATGCTCTCGTTCAACAACGGCAGCCCGATCTCGATCGGATTCAGCCTGTTCGTCGTCGTCATCGCCTCGCTCAACCTTGTGCTCGACTTCGAGTTCATCGAAAAGGGCGTCCAGGCCAAGGCCCCCAAGTACCTCGAGTGGTACGGTGCCTTCGCCCTGCTGGTCACGCTGGTCTGGCTCTACATCGAGATTCTGCGCCTGCTCAGCAAGCTCCGCGGCCGGCATTGAATCCGCGAAGTGCCGGACGCCGAGTCTGAGGCGCAGCCGAAGGCTCGGATCGCGGGCGTCATCGGAGATATCCGAGCCTTCGCCCGCGATCAGGCTCAGACTAAGCGTCGTGCACGCGCTTCGACCGAAGCGCTCATTCACTTCAGTTCCGGGATGTGCGCAGCGACCGCGGGCTCGAGCGGCGTCAGCACATTTCCGCTGTTCAGGTGGTCGTGCCGGAACATGTACCACCCCGGGCCCGACCCCGCGAACCCGGTCAGGCACACCGCACGCCCATGACGATCCTCCCCCTGCACGCCCCCGATCACGAAGAACACGTCCAGCCTCCCGTCGCCGTCAAAGTCCGCGATGATCGGACAGTGGCTCCCCGTGCCGAGTGGCTTGTCGTGCAGCGTCGCCGCGTCGAACTCGTAGATCGCCTCCCCGTCGCGACCACGAAGGGCGCGGAACAGCCCGGCGCCGGTCACGTACGCCAGATCGAGCTCACCGTCCCCGTTGAGATCTGCCACCGCCACACCGCGCGTGACCGGCCAGCCGTACGGTTTGTTCGGTCGCGGGTCGGCCTCCACGCTGTACATGATCTCGCCGTCCGACCGGATCACCGTGATCTTCTCGCACGTGACGATGACCTCGGGCGTGCCGTCGCCGTCCACGTCCGCGATGACGGTCGGCGCCATGATGTACCGCTCGTTCGTGTCGCAGGTCCAGAGCAGCGATCCGTCGCGCCGGATCGCGTACACTTTCCCGTCGTACGACGCGATCACCAGTTCCGGCTCGCCGTCGCCGTCCAGATCGCCCAGCGAGCACCCGTGGTAGATGTGGCTGCCGGTCTGAACCGACCACAGCTCGACCACCCCTTCTGGATCTTCCCCCACCGCCGGCGCGATCGACACAGCGTGGACCTTGTGGTCGCCCCTGAAGTTCGCCGCGACGATGTCGGCGTGCCCGTCGCCGTCCAGGTCCATGATGGTGGGCCCGGACTGCACCGCCCCCGGCGCGACCTTCACCACCCTGAGCAATTCGCCCTCGGCGGTCACCAGGTGCACGTTGCCCTTGAACGTGCCGACGGCGATCTCGGGCGAACCGTCGCCGTCGATGTCGGTGATGGTGGGCGGGGTGTCGATGCACTCGCCGTACCCGGCCTCATAGGTCCACAGCAGCGAACCGTTCGCCGCGTCGAACGCCAGCACCAGCGACGTATTCGACACCGGCGCGATCAGTTCCAGTCGCCCGTCCCCATCCAGATCGGTCAGCTTGAGCGAGGCGTCGAGGCACTCGCCGGTACCGGACTCGCCCCCGCCCTGGTATTTCCAGAGTTCCGTGCCGTCCTCGCCGTTGAGCACGCGCACCGCCGAGTCGCCGAAGTAGGTGGCGAAGGCGATCTCGAGCCGCCCGTCCGCGTCCACGTCCGCCGTCGCCGCTCCCCCGAACGACGGCGAGTTGAGCGGAACCTCCCACAGCACGTCGAGCGTCTGCGGTTCGCTCTGGGCGAGCGCGGGCACAGCGGCCAGCACGGGAACGATCGAGGTGTGCAGCTTCATCGTATTGCTCCTTCTTCCATAGCATACTGCGCCGGGCTCAGCCGTTGAAGAGGCAGTGGCACCCGTCCGCGTC
>JADFOF010000370.1 GCA_022563015.1 Planctomycetota bacterium | reverse complement strand
GGGCACGACACATAGTCTCTTCGATCACTTCGCGGGGTTGTCTCTGGCCCCATGGTGGGCCGGGATTACGAACCGCGCAGAGCTGACGACATAGCTCCCACAAGACACTCGCCCCATCAATGCCGGTTCGGTCGGCCCAGGTAGTCAGTACGCGCGTCATTCCGACGAACTCGCCCGCAACGTCAGATACGCCCGGATCATCCACGTGATCTGTCGCATGCATCATCCATTCGTCGCGGATCTTGAGGACCTCCATCGGATCGGATTCAAACCGCTCAATCCAATCGGACACATTCAGAAAGACGCGATCTGCCATGTTCTGCCTTTCAATACCGGGCCGGCCGGGCGGGTCGAACGCGAAAGGCAGAGAGTCGCCCGCCACGCCCGACCGTTCATCCGGGGATCAGCCGGACGCCCGATGGTGTTAGTGTATCAGCCGACCTTGCCCATCACGTCGATCGCCTTAGCCACGTTCGCCTCGGCATAGACCTCGGTGATGGTCGAACCGAGGCGATGGCCGAGGATGGTCTGTGCCAAGTCGATGCCGTACTCGCGGCGCAGGAACGTCGCCGCGTTGTGTCGCAGCTGGTGCGGCGTCCATCGGTGAGCCTGACGCCACTCCGCGAGCTTCGCTCGTTTGACCTTTGAATCCTGTTCGTTCCTGATGGTGTCGGGAGGTGGGAACGCCGCATTGCACGCCCGCTCAATCGAACGTCGAAAGCTGCCGACGCTGTAGCGCTCGCCCGGCTGATGCGCTGGATGCTGTTTGCGGTTACTGCCGGGCACATTGCCGCAACTCATCGGGGTCTTGCGATGGCGATGCTGCTCCTTGCGGCGCTCGGCCTCAGCCTCGGCCGGGCTGAATAGATACGCAGATAGGTTCGGCTTGAGAAACTCCCGCAGCATCGCCTGCGCCCTCGGTCCGATGTAGATTGTCCGCTCGTGGCCATGATGCTGGGCCTTGTGGATCGCCGGCGAGTAGGTCCACACTCGCCCAACGGTGTTCAGATCGCAGCCGCGCATAATGACGACCTCACCGGGGCGCATCCCGGTGAGGCGCTGAACGTCGATCATTGCTGCGACCTGTTGTGAGACGTGGGGCTTGACTGCCTTGATGTGGGCCTCGGCGACGGGCCGGACGGGTTCGGTTTCCCGCGCGGGTGTACGGCCCGCCTGCAACCCGGTCAGGGCCGAAAGCGCGTGGTGAACGCTCGCCGGTACCAACTCCTGGGCCACGCCCCACTTGAACACCGACCGTAGGCGGCTGACCTGCCGGTTGATGTGCGTCCGAGCCCAGCCCACGTCAACCATCCGCTGCCGCACCGTCTTGAGCGCCCGAGGCCCGAAATGCGCAGCGCTGGTTGAACCGTACAGCTCTTTCAGCGGCCGCAGTGCTTGGCGGTAATGGTCGAGCGTGGTGGTGTGTTCCCCGCTCGGCTTGCGATAGTGCGCTTCGGCGTGTCGCCAGAACTGAGCGCATAGCTCGGCGATCGTGATGTCCTCCGGATCGATGGGCAACTGCCGACCGTTGGCAAGCCACTCGGCGATGAGCCGGTGGTATCGCTGCTGAGTCTCCGGTAGGTCGAAGCGGCCGAGATAGATGCGCTGGCCGTTCAGCTCGACAAGTCCTTGCCCGCTGGCCTTGTGGCGCCTGAAAGAGGGAATACGTTTCGGTTTCTTCGCGGTCACGGTAACGGCCTCCCATGATGCGAACCGGGTAGGACTACCCGATTCTGGTCTTGGGTTACAGCCGCTCCGCGAACATCGCGGGTATCCGTAAGTGACGGATTCAGCCAAATTTACGTCAAATGGGCCAGGGAGGGCTCGAACCTCCGACCTCACCCTTATCAGGGGTGCGCTCTAGCCAACTGAGCTACTAGCCCCGAGCCGTTGAACGCCTCGGTGAGGCGATGCAACCGCTTGTCATCGGCCCTTTGCGGGCACCAGTATATCCCGCACGATCGGACGGTGGCATTGGCCGGGGGGGGCTAATACACGACCGTGAACGAGCCGTCGGCCCGAGCGAAAACGGCCACGCAATCCCACGCGGGTAGATCGTCGGCGCTCCCGCGAGCCTCGGGAATCGGCGAGCCGTTCACGTCGTAGACCTGCCACGCTACCGACCCGCCCTTGCCGAAGCTCGTCCCTTCGGTCCAAGCCAGGATGACCTCGCCGCGGTCGTTGCTCGCCACCGCGGGAAACTTGCGGTTGGGCCCCCGCCCCGGCGCCGCGACGGGTTCCGTCACCGTCTTCGCCGCCGGATCCATCTTCGCGAAGTACACCTGCCGTTTGGTTTCCCACGCCGCCAGCACTTGGCCGGCCGAGGGCGCGAACGCGGCGGAACTCATCACACATTGCCCGACGTTCCACACGTGCAGCTTCTTTGACTCGAAGCTGCTGCCGAGGTCGGACGACGTGAGCAGGTACATGTCGCGATTCACCACCGCTTGGGCCGAGCGATACAGGATATAAAGCGAGCCGTCGGCATCGGCGAACGCGCTCATGCCGCAGCACCCGCAGGCGCCGGTCGGCTCGGTGTTCGCCGCCTCTTCGACGGAGAATGTCCCGCCGTCGTCAGTGGAGCGTGCAACCCACACCCATCGGTCCTGCTCGCTGTGCTTTTGAGTTCGCGGCGCGTGCCAGGCTACGTACACGTTCCCACCCCCATCTGCCGCCACCGTACACCCGCCGTCGAGCCCCGGCTGCCGCTGGATGATGTTGCGCTGCGGCTCGAACCCGTCCTGTTCGTCGTTGAGCCGGGC
>JADFOF010000369.1 GCA_022563015.1 Planctomycetota bacterium | reverse complement strand
ATTCGGCCCGCCTAGGCTGCCTGCTGTCTCTCCCGCGACCACTACGCCCCCCGCGCCGTCGGGCGCGAGAGCGACTGCCGAGTCGCGGACGCTCGTGCCGAACTGGCGGATCCAGAGTTGCTCCTGCGCGTGGGCGGCGGGGAGGAGGGCGGGGATGAGGTGGGGAAATGGGGCCGGGCTGAGCAGGGCAAAGCCGAGCACGACGAAGACACTGTTTGCACACTTCATGGTGAACTCCTTCGGCCGCCAGCGGCGGTCTTATGGGCAACCGCCAACAAATGCGTTTTGGAAACAGAGGAAGTCGAAGATGTCGCACACCGGGTCGGGATCGCAGTCGCAGGCGTAGGGCTCGCCGAGTACGAAGCTGTTCTGGAAGCAGAGGAAGTCGAAGATATCGAGCGAACCGTTGGTGTCGCAGTCGGCGTAGCAGGAGTCGGGCTCGAACGTCACATACCAGGGCGAGCCGAAGGCAAACCCACTCGTGAAGACGTCGATGAACGCGCCGGTCTGTCCGTCGTACCGGCGCACCTCCGCTGAGCCATTGCTGCTGACGTACAGGTTGCCGTCGGGGCCATAAGTCATGGACGGGGGGTTGAGCAGCCCAAGATCGTTGACAAAGACGCCAACGAACGCGCCGGTTGCTGAGTCATAGCGGAGCACTTCACTGGTCGCAAAGCTCGCGACGAGCAGATCGCCCGAGTTGTGGAGCGCAAGGCCGGTCGGGAAACCGAGCCCGCCGGCACCGCTGGACACAAGCACATCCACGAACGCGCCCGTGATCGAGTCGTACCACAGCACCTCGTCCGTCCCCAGACTCGCGACGTACAACCTGTCATTGCCGACGAACAGGAAGTCCACCGGGCCAATCAGCCCTCCGCCGGACGCGAAGTTGTCGATGAACGCACCGGTTGTCCCGTCATACCGCAGCACGCCGAAGCCCGCCTCATGGCTGGACACGTACAGGTTGCCATCGTGTCCGAAGCGAACCTGCTCGACGCCGAACAGACCGCCGCTGCCCGCCGTGACGAAGACGTCGATGAACGCACCGGTCTGACCGTCGTATCGGAGCACTTCATCGGTGTTGAAGCTGCCGACGTAGACGTTGCCGTCGTCGCCGAAGGCGATGCCGGCGGCTGAGGCAAGCCCGCCGCTGCCGGGCTGCACAAAGGTGTCGATGTAGACACCCGTTGTGCCGTCAAAGCGCAGCACGCTGTCCTCGCCCGCAGTCAGGCCGAGGTATAGATCCTGCGCCGATGCGGCCGAGGTGCCTCCCGCACTCAGGAGCGCACCGAAGATGGACATACAAGAGTATCGGAATCGCACAGTGAATCTCCTTCTGTGAGCGGGCCGCTCGACCTCCTGTCTCCAGGCCTGCAAGCATCGAGTCGCTTCATGCCAGCGCCCAGCATACCGCGCACCCACGCGAGAAACAACCATTTTTTTCCGTGCTCGGGCACCCGATGCACCGTTGCTCAAGGACACCCCGCAACGAAGGCGTTCTGGAAGCAGAGGAAGTCGAAGATATCGCAGGCCGGGTCGGGGTCGCACTCGCAGGCGTAGGGCTCGCCGAGTACGAAGCTGTTCTGGAAGCAGAGGAAGTCGAAGATGTCGAGTGTGCCGGACTGATCGCAGTCGGCGTAGCAGGCGTTGCAGTCGATGACCTCTGCGGTGATCGCGACGCCGTCGATCTGCCACCCGCGGAAGTTGTTGGCGAACGTGTCGATGGAGTCGAACATGAACTCGATGGAGACGGTCTGGCCGGAGTAGGAGGCGAGGTCGATGGTGTGTGTGGTCCAGCCCGTGCTGTCGTCGAGGCGATCGACCTGTGTGCCGTTGATGATGATGACAGCCTTGTCGAAGGAGATGTTTGGTTCGGTTTCGAGGTTGTAGCAGAAGGTGAGTGACATGGCGCCGCCGAGCGGGACGTTCGGGAGCGTCATGGTGGGCATGACGAGAGCCCCGACGGCGCGAGATCCGGTGGCGTAGTTGCAGTTGGCGGGATTTCCAAAGTAGGCGTACGAGCCGTTGTTGCACGAGGGCCCGATGGAGCAGGCGGTGCCGATGTTCCAGAGCCCCGAGGCGGTCCAGCCTGCGGGGAGTCCGGCGTTGAAGTCTGCCGAGGCGATGGTGTTGACGACGGTTCCGGTGCCGGCGAGGGCGAGATGGGTGCCGGCGGGAGCGTCGCGCGGATCGGTGTTGAGCTGTCCGTTGGTGTCCAGTGCGGAGAAGTAGTAGTCGATGGGCTCTCCGCAGGTGACGGCGGGGAAGACAGCCTCATACCGGTCGGGAGTGATTTCGTTCATGGCGACGGCGACGAAGCCGGCGCCGATGTCATAGTGGAACACGCCGGTGCCGGGCTGAGGGATCCTGGTGCCGAGCGTATCGACGTTGACGAGTACGACTGTGCCGCCGGCCGGATCGACGAGGTTCGGCAGTCCTTGGGGATATGAGAAAGCGATGCCGATTGGCAAGCAGGTTCCTCTTGGGTTGTTGAGGAAGTTCTGCCACCCGGAGTGCTGGATCGCGGTGCCTGAGTTTCCGCCGGAGGAATTGCACCCGCCGTGTGTGTGGACGCCGACGACGCGCCCGGAGTTATCGTCGATGACGGGCGAGCCGGAGTTTCCGCCGGAGGTGTCGGTGACGTACATGAGTCGGGTGCCGGTTGTTCCTGAAAAGAGCGGCCCGACATGCGTCTTCTGGACCTGGTTCCACGTGCGTGAGATGGGGGTCGTGACCGTGCCGTGCCCCGGGAGTGGGTTGGGGG
>JADFOF010000368.1 GCA_022563015.1 Planctomycetota bacterium | reverse complement strand
ACGCCCCCCGCACACGCGCTCCAACCCGATGCGCCGCCGCTCGCACGCCCCGACGAGGCCGCCAGTCAACCCGAAACCGCCTTCTGAGCGCGTGAGGAGTGATCTTGTTGGGGGGGGGACCCAGTGATGGGGAACTCCCGCAGGGATCGGGCAGGCTCTGGCCTCCCGATCCCGAGCGGGAAATTCTATTGGCTCCGCCGGATCTATCGGACGGGGAAGGCATCGGGGATCGGGCAGCAGGCATCAGGGCAATCGCTCCCACACCGTTTGAAGAAACCGGCTGTGCCGGCCGCTGCCCTGCGGAATGAAGCCCGCTGTGCGGGTCGCGGCGGGCCGCTCGGGGCCCGACGCATACAATCATCCCGCAGGGGAGCGGACGGATCTGCTCGACACACTGGCGGGCAAGTCGCCGGTGACTCGCGGGTTTGTGGGAGACGAATTGCCCCCCTTGATAGCTCGAATGAGATCCTCGCGGCTCTTGTTGACCGGCCCAAAGCGAACAACGCGCTCCTCGAAATCGATCCAGAGCGTACAGCGACGCAGCAGTCCGTTGCCGATTGCGACGTCGGGGAAGCCCGCCGGGGGCGACTCGCGCTCGTCGCCGCTCACGCGAAAAACGTGCACGTTGTGGAACGCCCTGTCTCCGATCAACAGGGGCGAAGCCAACTCCGCCTCGATCAACTCTCCAGATTGTTGGAGAGAGAATGCCCTCTGAGTCCGCTGCGACCCCTCGACCGTCGGCAGCGGGCGGAATGCGAGCATGTCGCCGCTTCCCCCCGTGTCCAGGATGGCGAGGAGCTTGTGCCCGTCAACCTCGGCCTCGACGGCAATGAGATCGATGCGCGTCTGCTTCGACTCGGCCCCGGCGGCGCGTCCAGGCTGCGCCGCATGAGCTCCGGGAAAAGGACTCCCCTCGATGACGGTTTGCACTGTGACGAGCGGAACCTCGGCCCAAGGGTGCGTCTCCGGTGGGAACCGCCCTGCAAGCTCCGCCTCGTCGAACTCGCCCAAGAGCAGCAGTTCGTTGCGTTCCCAGTCAAAGATCACGCCCCGGAACTGGCGAAGGAAGCCCAGCCCCAGCACGGGCCGCCCCGGTCGATCGTCCTCGTTCATCACGATGGGAATTGGGCCAACGGACACCCCACCGTCCCCGCCAACCCCGCCGAGTTGCAATTCGGCAATGACCCCCCGGCGCGTGCGAGCTGAGCCCACCGGGCCGCGGATGAGGAATACCGGCGAGCTCGCCAGCCACGGACGAACGGCGTAGGCGGCCTTGCGCGGCAGGTACAGCCATCCCGCCGCGCCGGTGTCGAGCTCCATTTCGAGTTCGACTGGCATTGCCCCGTCGAAGGGTCCGAGCGCCTGGGCTTCCAGCACGATCAGTCCACTGTTGTCCAGACGGAAAGGGATGACCGTAATGCCTGAAGCGGGCTCGCCGCTCACCCGCGTCGCAACGCTCAGGCGTTCGGCCGGATTCTGCCCATCTGAGAGCGTTGGCTCGGTCTCCACAAGCCCGCGCAGACTGACCGGCAACTCGACCATTCCCCACGGCGCCGGCGTCGCACAACCCGCGAGGGTCACTGCGACGCCGACGGCAAGCCACGAAGAAATTCGCTCCCGCGACACGAGAAGCTTCATGGCAATGCGATCACCATCCATGCAGCGTGTAGTACGCATCCGGGGTCATCCATTCTGAATCGGCGGGTGGGCGGGCCCTTTAGTCTGTGTGGCGGGCATGGTTCGGGTCTGTGCAACGAGCATCCGCCCCTCTGCCAACCAACACGAGTCTACCAAGACCCGCCATCCGCCGCAACCCCACCCCATCCTCACCGCTCCCTGGGGAATGCTTGTTCAACCTATCTGGGCAGGTCGATCATTTTTCTGGAAACCGCCCGACCATCGCGTTGACCACGTTCTTGATCCCGAGCACCTGGCACCGGGTGCCACTGGCAGTTCATCTGCCAGTGCGTTTGACATACTCTCGTACACTGGTAAGCGAGCCACCAGTGGCACCCGGCCCAACGATATTTCGGATCCGCGAAGTTACGGCGTCGGGACCCGGCGCACTGTCGCGGACGCGGAAGAAGGAGGTATGGTCGTGCCAGCCGTGGGATCAAGCGGATCCTCGTTCGGCGCATACACGCGCGTCTCGATGTTGACCAATATCCCCTCCGTAAACGTAGGGTCGAACGTAAGAACGAACGTGTTTCGCACGATCTCGATCGGTATGCCGACGCCCACCTGCGGCGGACCGAAAGGGTTCGAAAAACTCTGGTGATAATCAAACGCGGTGATCTGGCGCGGCCCGGTGCGTCGCCACGTTCCGTACTGCGGCCCATCCCAGTGATCCGGGGGAGTCTGGTTGAGCCCGAACGCATCGAAACCACGGGCGATGTAAGTACCGTCGCTATCGATTTTGACCATGGTGTGCACCATGCCCAGAGGGCCACCATCGGCAGTCACGAAGTAGACGCCGTTGAGACCTCTGGGATTATCCATGGGACCTGCAGCGCCCGCCGGTGGTACCCAGACGAAATACAGCAAACACATCAGCGCCACCAAAGGCGCCACTATCGCGAGCGTTCTCTTTCGAATCAACATCAGTATCCTCCTTAAGTATAAGGCGATAGATACCACGTGCCGGCGTACGTTGCCGGAAACAGGTTCTTACGCCGGAATTCACTGTATGCGAGCACCCATGAAATAGGGTCTGGGGATAAGACCGGACAGCGCGAGGTTACCAGAAACGAAAGGCGTGTCAAGAACTATTTTCAG
>JADFOF010000051.1 GCA_022563015.1 Planctomycetota bacterium | reverse complement strand
TCTGTGGTCGCTGGATGCCGAAACTGGCGAACCCGACCCCGATTTCGGCGACGGTGGCAAGGTTGATCTTACCCTGGGCCTGGGTCGGGAAATCGACCGTTCAATGGTTGCCAATTCGGCGGCGCTGACGATCGTTGGCGATATCGTGATCCTCGGGGGCGTGGTCTATGACGATCCGATGTTCGATCGCATTCCAGCAAAACTGACCGACGTGCCACCGGGTCATATACGGGGTTTCGACCTCAACACCGGCGACCAAAAATGGATCTTCCACACCATTCCCCAGCAAGGAGAATTCGGTAATGAAAGCTGGGAGAACGACTCCTGGAAGGTGACCGGGGCCACCAATGTGTGGACCATGATGAGCGCCGATCCTGAACTGGGCTATGTCTATCTGCCGATCGGCACCCCGGGTAACGATTGGTATGGGGGCCAGCGACTGGGTGATAACCTGTTCGGCACTTCCATCGTGTGCCTGGATGCCGCAACCGGCGAGCGCATCTGGCACTATCAGATCGTTCATCACGAGTTATGGGATTACGATCCACCGGCGGCACCGAATCTGGTAGACATCACCGTGGATGGCCGCGAGATCAAGGCCCTGGCCCAGGTTTCCAAGCAGGGCTTCGTTTATGTACTGGATCGGATAAGCGGGGAACCGGTGTGGCCAATTGAAGAGCGGGCAGTGCCTGCCAGTACCGTCCCCGGTGAGCGGGTATCGCCGACCCAACCCTTCCCAACCCGCCCCGCTCCGTTTGCCATGCAGGGCATTTCTGCCGACACCCTGATCGACTTCACAGCCGAATTGACGGCGCAGGCCTTCGACTTAATCAGTGAGTTGGATTACGGTGGCCTGTATACGCCGCCGTCGCTGCGAGGCACCATTAATATGCCCGGTTGGACCGGAGGCGCCGAATGGAGCGGTGCTGCCTTCGATCCCCAGACCTCGATATTCTATATCCCGGCCGTCAACAACCCGATCGTCGTGCAGCTCATCGAGCAGGATCCCGCCACCACCGAGTTTCGCTACGTGCGCCAGGGCATCACCAATATTTCCGGGCCACTCGGTTTGCCGCTGACGAAACCACCCTACGGTAAGATCAGTGCCATCGATCTGAATAGCGGCGACTACGTGTGGGAGCGAGCCAATGCCGAAGGCATCCGTCAGCAGATCATCGAGCTTGGTCTGGCCGATCCGGGCCCGGTGGGGATCACCAGCTTTGCGCCCCTGTTAGTCACGAAATCCCTGTTGTTCCAGGCCATCACCGATGGCGTGCCGGTATTGCGCGCCATGGACAAGCAGACCGGCGCAACGATCCACCAGATAGAGTTACCGGCGATTCCCCAGGGTGCGCCGATGACCTATATGATCGACTCCAAGCAATACATCGCGGTGGCAGCTGGCGGCGGTGCCGATGCCAAATTGCTGGCCCTGGCCCTGCCCTGAATAAACTCCGGCACCAAAGAATTCCACGAAAGGGTTAATCTACGGGGCCTGCAGGCAATTTTCCTGGGCTAAGCAGGGCACTTTTTGGGCAGAGGGATATTATTCCGACCACCGGAAGCAGCTGCATCGAGAAGGCTTTTAAATCAGACTCATAACCAAGACTTTACTACAGAGACTCTTATACCTAAAGGGGGCTCGGAGGCTTGATAATCATCGGTTTTTAGTCCTTAATACCCGGTTATGGGAGTTAATGGGGTTGACTCAAAGGGTGCAGACGCTCGAATCCTGCTGCACCTACAAGTTTCCTACTCGTAACAACCTACAACAAAATATTATCAAGGAGTATTTTTATGAAATTTCGCAAGCATCGTAAGTATTTGTTAGCGATTGCCTGCCTGTCGGCGAGTGGTTTAAGCACTCAAGCGATGGCACAGCAATCCGATGACGCTGATGTTTCCCGGCTAGAAGAAATCGTGGTAACGGGTTCCAGAGGCCGACCAAGAACGGTCGCCGATTCACCGGTACCCATCGACGTATTCACCGAAGCAGATCTGAGAGCCATCTCTTATACCGACACCAATGACATTCTCAAGACTCTGGTGCCATCTTTCAACCTGGGACGGCAGCCAATCTCCGACGGCGCCTCGTTCATCCGTCCGGCCGAACTTCGCGGCCTGCCCACAGATAAGACCCTGGTGCTGATAAACTCCAAGCGCCGCCACCGTTCCGCACTGGTTTCCATCGGCGGTTCCGGCACCCAGGGACCGGATATTGCCACTATTCCATCCATCGCCTTGAAGAACATCGAAGTTCTCAGGGACGGTGCCTCGGCTCAATATGGCTCTGACGCTATTGCAGGCGTAATCAACTTCATACTGAAAGACGCCAGCGATGGCGCCAGCATTTCTATAGACGGTGGTGAATACAGCGAAGGCGACGGTGCCCAGATTACCATACAGGGGAATATTGGTTTGCCCTTGGGAGACAATGGCTTTCTCAATCTCTCCGCCGAATATTACGAGGCCGATGCCGCTTCCCGTTCGGAGCAGTACTGTGAGTCCTGGTTCTGCGTCGACCAGACCAGTCCACGCTGGGATCCCAATGCCGGCTATGCAGCATTTGTTACTACTCCCAGCTACCAGGCAGGTTTGGCCGACGCCAACATCGGTTTCGGTGACGTAGTCCAACCCTGGGGTCAACCCGAGCAGGAAGCCACGCGCTTCTTCTTTAACTCCGGCTATCAGATCGATGCCGATACCGAGGTCTATGCCTTCGGCAACTACTCCGAGAGCGAATCCGATGGCAGTTTCTTCTATCGCTACCCCAGAAACGGCACCATCGAGGTGCTGAGAGAAGCGGACGGCGGTCTCTATGACCCACTGGAAAAATATCCGGGTGGTTTTACCCCCAGATTTTTTGGTGAGGTGTTCGACTTCTCCCTGCTGGGTGGTGTTCGAGGGGTTTGGGACAACGGCCTCAACTACGACATCAGTGCCCGATACGGTGAGAGTGAGATCCAATATGTTCTGTCTAACACCATCAACCCCTCTCAGGGACGCGCTTCCAAACAGTCCTTCGACACGGGAGATCTGATCAACGAGGAGACTCAATTCCAGGCCGATTTCACCTATGAGTTCGAATCAGACCTGGCCAGTCCCTTGCTGCTCGCCTTCGGCGGCAGCTACATGGACGAATCCTATGAAGTTGTGGAGGGCGAACGCGACTCCTGGGACGCTGGACCACACTCGCTACGAGACCCCTTCGGGTTCTGTAACGATGATATGACCGCTTCGGCAGCTGGACTTGGTGTTATAGCCAATGGTTCTACCCTGGATTGTGCCAACGGTGATGACCCTGTCTATACCGTAGTAGGTGTGGGGGCGAATGGCTTTCCAGGATTCTCACCGCAGTTTTCCGAACTCTATGAACGCAGCTCCTATGCGCTGTATGCCGACCTCAGTGCGGACATAACCGACCAGTTCTTCCTGCAGGGCGCGATTCGATTCGAGGACTACGATGACTTCGACACCGAGAAGGGCGTCATCCTCGAAGAGATTGCGATGTATAAGGACAACCCGTTCACGGTGCTGTACGAAGAGGCGATGCAGCGGCATTACGACGGCGGACCGCACGGACACCGCGTGCTGGGCACCGAGGCGTCGATCAAGTCGCTCACGAGCGGGCACATGCGCCAGTATTTCGATGCGCGGTACTCATCGGACAACACGGTGGTCGCGATGGCGGGAAAGCTGGACTTTCAGCGGTGTGTCGAGCAGATCGAGTCCTTGTGCGGGGCCTGGGAGGTCACGAACGCGACGCGCGACTTGGACGAACCCGACTCGGGCGCGGGACGCTTCGAGCTGCGCGACGAAAAGGTGAGCCGCGCGTACATGATCGGGATCTCCGCGGCACCCCCACTGAACGACGATCGGCGGTACGCGGCGATGCTGGCGTCGCAGATCCTCGGCTCGTCGGACAACAGTCGGCTGCACTGGGCGTTGATCGAATCCGGGCTGGCCGACGAGGCGCAGGCGGAGTATCACGGGCGCGAAGGGCTGGGCGAACAGTTCGTCTACGCGTCGGGCGCACCGGAACGGGCGGATGAGATCTGGAGCCTCGTCGAGCGCGAACTGTCAAGTCTGGCGGACTCAGTGTCGGAGGACGACCTCGCCCGGCTGCGTGAGCGGATGGTGACGGGCGTGACGCTCAGCGGCGAGCGCCCGGCGGATCGAATGCAGCGGATCGGTCGGCAATGGACACTACTGGGCGCGTACCTGCCGCTCGAAGAGGAGCTCACGCGAATCGGCCGGATCGGTGTGAACGATGTGCGCGACGTGCTGCGGGCGTTCGATCCGAACCCGACAACGATCGGCGTGCTGCTCCCGGCGTCGTGAGTTTCGTTCAGGCGGCGGCCTGAGGCTTGAATGCGCGAACGCTGTTGCCGCCGTCGTTGCGAGCGTTCTGGAGCGCGCGGGCGGCGGCGGCGATGAGCGTCTCAACGCGATCATACGTTTGGGTCGTGTCGGCGCTGAGGACCGCGGCGCCAATGCTGGCGGTGATAGGTAGTGGGTTGGTCTGCCCGCGGGGAATCCATGCCCGGCTGGCGCGCTGGAGGCTGGTGCGGAACTCGGTCGCGAGGGCGACGGCCGCGGCCCGGCCGCACCCGCGAATGACGATCGCAAAGACGGAATCGGCCCAGCGGCTGATGATCCCGCCGGCGGGCTCGAAGTGGTTCTTGAGCAGCGCCGTCGTCCCGATCAACGCCTCCTCGAGCGCGACCGTGTCCCGCTCCTCGGTGATGCGCGCGTAATTGTCGATGAGCACGAGCAGAACGCACAGGTCGGTGCCGTCGGATTTCGCCTCGGTAAAGGCCTCGCGGACGGCGACGTCGAAGGCGGGCCTGGTCATGGTGCCGGTGAGCGGGTCGGTCTGCTGGCTGTCCATGAGCAACGCATCGAATGACTGGTCGTGGGACGCCTGGTTGGATTCCTTCGCGGTCTCGACCATCTTCTCTTGAGCGCGGCAGAGGATCACCTCCACATCGGCGATGTCGCCGGTGTCGAGCTTGAACAGCGAGGACATCTCGACCGCTGCATCGGCGACGCGGGCGAGGATGCCGTCCGCCTGCTTCTGCGTCAACGACAGCCAGTCCCTGCACAGCCTGCGGAATCGCGCGGTGGCCGGCGCGGGGTTCTCATCCGTGAGCACATCGTGCGCGATGTTGGCAATATGCACGCAGCGGATGCGCTCTGAGAGGTCCAAGGGCGCAGCTGTGGGCGTATGGTGAAACTTGATCGCCAGGACGAATTCCTCGGGAAACTTCCATCGTTCGGTGAGCATCGCGCCCACGTCGCAATGCGTCAGTTCGTACCGGCCCAGCTCGATGCTCGCGATCTCCGAGTCATTCTCAGCCTCGTCGAGCAACGCGACATACTCCATGCCGAAGGTGCGATACAACGCGATCATGCCGACGTCCTGGAGCAACGCGGCGAGAAAGACCTCGTCGGCGAAGTCCTTGCCGGCTTCGGCGGCGATGAGCTTGGCGGCGACCGCACCGTACAGCCCGCGGCGCCAGTAGCTGATGTAATCAAAGCCGGGTTCATCCGATTCCCCGATGGATTCGACAAGCGAAAACCCGAGCGCCAGGGACTTCACCGAAGACATCCCCAGGATGACCAGCGCCTGGTGAATCGTGTTGCACTTGCGCCGCAGGCCGTAAAAACTCGAATTGACCGTGCGAATGATCTTCGCAGTCAGCCCCTGGTCATTCTGAATCGTCTCGGCCAGGACTTCCAGACGGAGATCGGGGTCGCTGCTGAGTTCGATGACCTTGACGGCGACAGCCGGGAGCGACGGAAGGGAAGGGCAACTCAAGATTCTGTCAAGTGTCTCGGGATTCATCCGTGGCTCCGCATCCCGTCCGTGGGCAGCGAGATCGTGGCGGGCCCGTCACACGTGCTCGCCACTATAGATAAGGATCGGTCCGCATGGCGGTGAACTTCAGCGTGGCAGGACCGGTAAAACCGCGAGATCCGCGCCAAACAGCGCACGCAGCGAGGGCAGGTCACGTCCGAGAATCTCTCGAACGTACGCGGCAAGGAGCCTGGCGGCACGATCGACCGCCGCGCCCGAAACGACCTCGTCCGCCGATCCCGCCCCCAGCCGACGGAGTTGATCGAGCGTTTCCGCCCGAACGCGCCATGTCTGGAGTCTGTCGCCGGCCTCGCCCGTGTTGACAAAGCCGCCAAACCGTGGGCTGAAACAGAGCACATCCGATCTCTCCAGCGGCTCGTTCGTGCGCGCGTCCCTGTCGAGCACCGGGCGGTACCCCGCCTCGCACAGGGCCGCCCACTGGAAGCGAAGCACGGCGTCCAGCGCGTCGGCGCGACCCAGCCGACGAAGCTGCACGAGCATCTCGTCGAACAGCAGCGGATGTGCGTCGCCCTCGTGCACAAGATGCCCGACGAGATCCGCCATGTACATCCCGGCGTTGTGCGCCTTGAGCGACGTTCGGAGCACGGGAAAGTTCTCGGCGAGATCCCAGCTCGTGAGCGTGGCCAGCGAGGTATTGGGCTTGACAATCGCAATGACATCGCCTCGGGTGAGCAGCTCGATCCCACCGCTGAAGCTGCCCTTTTCACGCTTGGCGCCCTTGGCGACGGCCCGCAGCACGCCGTGCTCGCGCGTGAGGAGCGAGACGGTCTGGCTGGTCTCGGACCAGTCCCAGTGTCTGATACAGATGGCGTCGTCGCGAAAATCGGCCACGAGTGAGGATACGCGTCAGGCCATGCGGACCCAGCGGATGAGCGTCGCAAAGTTCGGCGGCTTGCCGTGCAACAGCAGCCCGATGCGGAAGACCTTGGCCGCCAACCGAAGGGCCAACGCCGCAGTGGCTATGCCGATCGCGATCGAAAGACCGATCTGCCAGTACGGCGGCGGCTCGTGCGACGTGATCCGAAGCATCATCGCGAACGGATTGATGATCGGCACAAAGCTCACAATGGTCGAGAACGCCGAACTCGGATTCGCCGTGATCGGAAACGCGAGCAGATACGGCAGCATCAGCACCATCATCACCGGCGTCTGCAGCGCCTGGGCTTCGCGAAAATCATTGACCGCGCTCCCGATCGCGGCCATGAACGACGCAATCGTGCAATAGGCGATGAGAAAGAACACCAGCAGCGAGATGAGATTCAGCGGGCCGATGAGGTGCGACAGCCCAAAGGCGACGAGCGCTCCGCCACCAATCGTGCCGTAAATCAGCAGGATCGAGAGCCCGACGACGAGTTGCCCCAGGATCTTTCCGGTCATGAGTTGCTGGGCCGACACAGCGCTGAGCAGAACCTCCACGACACGGTTCGATTTTTCCTCGACCATCGTGGTGAGCAGGAACTGACCACCCATGATCACGGGAATGAATATGAGAATCATGAAGCCGAACGAGACAAGGAATTTCAATTCACCGAGTGACCGGCGTTCTCCGTGCTCGGTCACCTCGCGCTTCACGGTGGGCGAGACGCGAAAAATCCGTCGGAGTTTGTCCTCGGCAACGCCGAGGTCGGCCGCCTCGATGCGCGACGAGCGGATCGCCGCCTCGACCGCCGACGAGATGCGCGAAATATGCCTCGGATCGAGCCTGGGCTTGTGATAGATCTCGTAGCTGCCGTACTCACCTTCGGCATCGGGCTCGATCGCCTGCGAATCAACCACCACCAGTGCCGTGAGCGAATCGTCCGAACCGCTGCCCCGCCAGAGGGACGCCTTGATCTGGTCCAGGTCGGTATCCGCCTCGAGCAGCTCGACAGCAAACGTGGACACGTCACGCGGCCCCGCTGCAACGTCTAAGTCCGCAGGCAACTCGACACCCACAGCGTCGGAGATCGCCTCGGCGGCGTCCCTGCTCTGCTGTTCCTTCCGCTCGGCGAAGGCTTCGGGCGTGAGCCGCTGCTGAAAAGGTTCGACGATCTGCCCCGTCGGATCAAACAGTGCCACCCGGCCATGAATCTCCGCGGCCTTCGTCGCGAGCAGAATCGGGAACACAATCGCCATGACAAGGGCCATACCCGCGGGCACAACGAACGCCCCGATCACAAATCCCTTGGTGATGGCGGTCGAACAGAACTCGCGGATCGCGATCTGAACAACACGATTCATCGCTCGCTCTCCGCGTGCGATCCAGTTCGGCACCGCCATCGACAAGTTCGACAAAGATGTCCTCGAGCGTCGGCCGCTTGATCTCGATGCGCCGTGCGCCCAGCGTATCCACAATCTGCCGAATGGTCACGAGCGGATCGTGCTCCGGCGTCACCTCCCACAGGTCGTCCGTGCGTGTCGCTTCCCTCACGCCCGATACCGCGACAATCGCCGCCTCATCGACCTCATCCACCGACTCGAACAGGATCAACTTCGAGGCGTGCCTCGCGAAGATCCCATCCAGCGGCTCGTCGAGCACCTTGACCCCCTGATTGATCATCACGATGTGCTCGCACAGCTGCTCTGCCTGGTGCATAATGTGCGTCGAAAAAATGATCGTGCGCCCCTGATTGTGCTGTTCCAGAAACAGGTCGCGCATCAATCGCATGTTGACCGGATCGAGCCCGGAGAACGGCTCGTCAAAGATCAGCAGGTCCGGCTCGTGCAGAATCGTCGCCAGAAACTGAACCTTCTGCTGCATGCCCTTGGAGAGCTCTTCACACCTCTTCTTCTCGCAGTCAGCCAGGCCCACGCGTTCGAGCCAGTCCCGGATCCTGCGGTTGAGTTCCGGCCCGGCGTGCAGGCCCTTGAGCCTCGCCATGTAGCGCAGGAACGCCCCGACGCGCATCTTGCGGTAGATCCCCCGCTCCTCGGGCAGATAGCCGATGCGGTCCTTGGAGTCGGTAGCGGAGGGCCTGCCGAGAACCGTCAGCTCGCCGGTGTCGGGGAAGAGGATCGACATGATCATGCGGATGGCGGTGGTCTTGCCGGCGCCGTTGGGCCCGATGAACCCGTACAGCGACCCGGTGGGGATCGCGAGGTCGAAATCCCGGACGGCGCGTGTGCGTCCAAAGGACTTGTGGATGCCGCGCATGAGAATCGCGTCTTGCATAGGGCGGTGGCGCTCCGTGGGGGGCGGGATGATACGCCCGGGGGCGTCGGAGGCGATTGCCGTGCCCGCACCGCTATTGTTTGGAGATGACCGAGGCGAGTTCCAGACCGACCGGCGTGCTGGGCAAGCTCGATGAGCTCGTCGCGCAGCACACCGAGCTCTGCACCAGGCTGGAAGACCCGGCCGTGCTGTCGGACCACAACGCCGTGCGCGAGCTTTCGATCAAGCGGGCGGCGATCGAGCCCGTGGTGGCCGATTACAAGAGGTACCGGGAGATGATCGCTGAGGCGGCGGAGTTGCGCGAGGTGATCGCGGCCGGGCAAGACCCTGAGCTGATCGAGATGGCCCGTGCGGACCTGCCGCGCGTCGTGGCCGACGCCGCCGAACTGCTCGAACGGGTCAAGGGTCGGCTGGTGACGGCTGAGGATCGCCAGGTGGGGTCGGTCATGCTCGAGGTGCGTGCGGGAACGGGCGGCGACGAGGCCGGGCTCTGGGCCGCTGACCTCCTGAACATGTACGAGAAGTACGCAGCCAGCAGGGGGTGGTCGTTCGAGACGCTGGACATGTCCGCGGACGACGGGATGGGCGGCGTGCGGCACGCGGTCGTCAACGTTCGCGGCGCGGGTGTGTGGGCGGAGCTGGCGTTCGAGGCGGGCGTGCACTCGGTCAAGCGCGTGCCCGTGACCGAGAGCCAGGGACGGATCCACACGTCCACGGCGACGGTCGCCGTGCTCCCCGAGCCCGAGGAGGTTGATGTGCGGATCGACTGGGACCACGACGTCGAGGAGCACGTGACGACCAGCCAGGGTCCGGGCGGGCAGAACGTGAACAAGGTCGCCACAGCCGTGCAGTTGATTCATAAGCCCACCGGGCTCATCGTGAAGATGCAGGAGTCCAAGAGCCAGCATCAGAACCGCGAGAAGGCACGACGGCTGCTGCTGGCGAGGCTGTACGAGATCGAACGAAAGCGGCAGACGGACGAGCGGTCGGCCGAGCGTCGCGGTCAGATCGGCACCGGCGGGCGCAGCGAGAAAATCCGCGTCTACCGGTATCAGGAAGGGATCGTGGTGGACCAGCGGCTGGGCGAGAAGTTCAACAAGGACAAGGTGCTCGGCGGCGAACTCGGGCCGATGATCGAAGCGCTGATCGAGCAGGAGACAGCCCGCAGGCTCGCCGCGCTGTAAGCCGGCCGGTGGAGCCCCGGACCGCGGGCGACCGATAGTGGGCGTGAACCCCGCCCGGAGTCCGCACGGAATGTCAAATGCACCAATTCAGACGCGCCGGACAGGATCCGATCCGCTCAAGACGCCGGTGAACTCGTCCGCCGCGTCGTTATACGGCCGAGACTACCAACTCAGGCAGGCTCAGAAGTACCGGGATCGCGAGAAGAACCACTGGAAGACGCGGATCGGTCTGGCTCACGAGCTGGTGGACAGGTTCGCGCTGCCGCGGCTTGGCGATCGATCGCCCGGCGAGATCACCGTCGCGGATATCGGCTGCTCGATCGGGACATTTGCGATCGAGTTCGCCAAGCGCGGGTTCCAATCGTTCGGCGTGGATTACGACGCCGCGGCGCTGACAATCGCGCGCGAGCTCGCAGCCGAGGAGGGTGTGTCGCCGACGTTCATCGAAGGAGATCACAGGTCGGTGTCGGCGGGGGTCGGCGGTTCGGGACAGATCGACATCGCCGTCTGCTTCGACCTGTTCGAGCACCTGTTCGACGACCAGCTCGGGGCGCTGTTCTGCTCGCTGCGCGAATCGCTCGCGCGCGACGGCGCGCTCATCTTCCACTCCTATCCGACCGAGCTGGACCATCTGTTCATCGAGGACCAGTGCCGCGGAACGCCGACCCTGGCCCACTTCGCGGAGTTGAAGCCCGAGGCGTTCGAGCGCCTGGCCCGCGCCTACGCCAGCATGTTCGACGCGTACCTGCTCATGACGACCGGGCGAACCCATCGGCAGAAGCGCGAATCGTGGCAGCACTGCAATCCGCTCACGGCCCGACGCCTGCGGGCGATGCTCGAGCGCGGCGGGTTCGAGGTCGTGTTCATCGAGACGAAGCAACTCTACGAGCACAGCCTCGACATACTCGATGATTTCGCCCGGCAACCCGTGTCGTACCAAAATCTGTACGGTGTCGCCGTCCCGGTGTAGGTCGGATCTCCGAGTCGAGGGGCTGAAGGACGGAGCGCCACGCCAGCCGCCCCGTTCGTGTATGCTGCACCACGGAATGCGGAGGCAACACCGATGACGAAACCGGTCAACGAGGGTGGATGGCACTTTGTCGAGGACGGGCCGGACGGCAGGCGGGCGATCGGGCCCGTGACGACGGATCAGATCGTCGCGTTGATCCGCCAGCGCCGCCTGCACCACGGATCCCTGGTGTGGCGCGAGGGAATGAATCAGTGGGCCACACTCGGGCAGACGCCGGAATTGGCCGCGTTGCTGCCGGCACCCCCCACCGCACCCACGGTTGAGCCCGGCGCGATCGCCCGGGCGCACGGCGACCCGATCGGCGACAACCTGGGGATGCGGATGCTGCTGCCGGTGGGTCGATCGGCATGGGCGATCGCCGCTGGGTACCTGGGCCTGTTCAGTGTGCTGGGCGTGCCCGCGCCGCTGGCCCTGTTCACGGGCATCATGGCGGTCCGGGAGATCCGCGCCCACGAGCACATTCACGGCATGGGCCGAGCGGTCTTCGGGATCGTCATGGGCACGGGCGGGACGCTGGTACTGATAATCATGCTGGCGCGGATGTGATGAATGCGGGCTGACCGCCGGCGCTCGATGCCCGCTGCCGCGGCGCTCTACACTCGCATCGATGCACACGCTGATCTGCGTCTCCATCATGGTTGACGACGACGAGGCGGCCCTGCGCGACGCCGACGAGGCCAAACGCGCCGGAGCTGATCTTGTCGAGTGGCGCGTCGATGAGGTTTTTCACGGCGAGGGGGACGATCACGGAACACAGAGGGTCGAACGGCTGGTGGCTCGGTCGCCCCTGCCGTGCATCGTGACCTGCCGGCCGACCTGGGAAGGCGGCTCATACGACGGGGACGACGCGGCCCGGGTCGCGCTGTTCGAGCGGCTGGGAACGTCGGACAACCCGCCCCGGTACATCGACGTCGAGCTGGCCGCGTACACGCGCTCGGAGAACCTGCGGCGCAAGGTCAACCTGGCGGTGGACCACCCCGAGCAGCGCCGCGATGTCCACACCTCGCTGATCCTGTCGATACATGACTTCGACGGGCGGCCGGCGGACCTGAGCCGACGCCTGCTGACGATGCGCGATGAGCTCGCCGCGCGCGTGACCAAAGTCGCGTTCCGGGCCCGCAGTCTGCGGGACAACCTGGAGCTGTTCGATCTGCCCGCTCAGCAGGGCCGACCCACCATCGCGCTGGGCATGGGCGAGTTCGGGACATTGAGCCGTGTGCTGGCGCCGAAGTTCGGCGGGTTTCTCACCTTCGCGTCGCTGCGTCCGGCCGAGGCGACCGCGCCGGGACAGCCGACGGTGGACGAGCTGCTCAACCTCTATCGCTTCCGCGAGATCGGGCCGGGCACGAGGGTGTACGGCGTGATGGGGCACCCGCTCGGTCACTCGCTCTCGCCCAGGGTGCACAACGCCGGGTTCGCCCAGCGCGGCATCGACGCGGTGTACCTCCCGATGCCCATCGTCGGCGCGCCCGACCCCGAGACGAGCTACGCGAGCTTCAAGGCGACGCTTGGGGAGCTCGTGGACCATACCGGGCTGGACTTTGAGGGGGCGAGCGTCACGCTGCCGCACAAGCACAACCTCGTGCGGTTCGCCCGGGAGCGAGGCTGGACGATCGACGCGACGGCCGAGGCGATCGGGGCGGGCAAC
>JADFOF010000367.1 GCA_022563015.1 Planctomycetota bacterium | reverse complement strand
CCGGAGTGATAAGAGACATCGTTGAAATTGACATTGGTGATTTCGGTGCCGTCGGGGAAGTTGATCGTCAGCGACGACGCGCTGCGGTCGGAGGTCTGATTCTGGATGGCGTAGATGTAGCGCCACTGCCCGCCTCCGAGGTCGATGACGTGCGATCCGACATAGAAGCGACCCTCGCCGGGGACATCAACGACCTGGATCTCGACGCCCGGGTCGACCTCCTGCCAGGCGTATAGGGCGACCAGCTCCCGTCGGGTGCTGTGCCCGCTGATGAACGAGATCCCGAAGTTGCCGCCGCTCCCGCTGACCCGGATCCGCCGGTAGGAGTTGTTGTTGTTCTGGTTTCCGGCTGCGGCGTCATCGGGAGTGACGTACTGGCCCTCGACGAAGTAGACGGCGCCGGCGTTGAGTGCGGGGTCGAGGTCGGTGTTCAGCACCTGCACTCGGCGGCTGAGGGCATCGACAATCGCCGACTGGAACGGGGGATAGGGGTAGGCGCCGGTGAAGGCGTTCACCTGAAACTTCGGTCCAAGGCGGTTGAACGTGTGCGAACCGTTGAGGCCCGCTGAGTAAGGGTCGGAACATCCGACGCCCAGGGCGCTGCCATTGGGGTGCGCCTGACACGACTGGCACAGGCTCTGCTGCAGCGCGACGAACCCGTGCTTGAGCCAACTCTGGCCGATTTGCTCGAATACGCCTTCTTTCACGCGGAACATGTTCTGCGCGATGACAGGGTGCTCGTTGGTCCGAGCGATCCACAGCAGCGGTGTATCGCCGATGTTGCACGAGACCGTGCCGACGGAGTAGGCGGTGATCCCGCCGATGCTCGCCCAACGTTGCAGTCCATGCAGGTCGCCGACGATCACGTCCGCGCCGAAGTCGAGGCCGCCGTATATTGCGGTGTCATTGACGAACTCAGTGGTCTGGGCGGTCGCCATGGTCACGGTGACCAAGGAAAGGGCGGCGGTGATCAGGAGTTTATTCTGCACTGTGGGATTCCTCCGCAAGGATGGAAATCAGTTTGATCCCCATCGGGTGACAAACGAGACGGTACACAGATCCCGTCGAAGCATCGAGTATACCACACACTGCTCGCAGGAAGGCGGTCATTTTCGCCTCCCAGGGAAATTCCCTGCATTCGACCCGCCGTGCTGCTCCAGAACCTGCTTTCGCAGCCGGTCGGCGCGGGGTGTGTCCCCGGACGCCTCCAGCAGATCCGCCAGGGCCAGCAGGATGGTCGGGTTGTCCGGGGCCAGTTTGGCGGCTGTCTCAAGCTGCGCCAGCGCGCCGGCCCGGTCGCCCGAGGCGGCGGTCACCATGCCCAGCAGAAGGCGCAGCTCGGCCCGGCGCGGGGAGCGCGCCACTCGCTCGCTCATCACGCTCAGCGCCTCGTCCACGCGCCCAAGCGACACCATGAGCTCGACAGCGGGCCCGAGCGAGGCCACGTCGTCTCCAGCCTCGGCGACGACTCGCCGCAGACGCCCGAGCGCCTCCTCATGCAGTCCCGAGCGTGCCTCGTCCTTTGCAATGAGCACCTGCAGCGGGAGCAGCTCCGGGTGACGATCCGCGATCCAGCCCAGAACCTCACGCAGGTCGTCCCCCGTCGCCCCGCGCGCCCGCATCACCAGCAGGATCGATTCGACCAGGACCATGTCCGCCCCGTACCGATCCGAGACGCCCATGAGCACAGCCTGGGCCTCATCCAGCCGCCCCGCCACCGAGAGCAGCCACGCGTACCGCATCTCCTCGGTCGGCCTGCGGGTCCACCCGATCCCGCCGTCGCGCGGCGGGCCGGCGATCCGGTAGTGACCCACCGCGCGCTCGGCCACGCGCAACACCATCGGGTCGGGCGTGTACCCGACGGTCAGAACCCGCTCGGCCCCGATCGTCAGCGACGCGTCCAGCATCGAACCCCGCCACAGGTGATACTGCACCACGCTCGACCACGCGCCCATCAGCACCGCCGCCGAGCCCGCCGTCGCCAGCGCCAGCCCGGCCCGCGTGGTCCGCCCGCGGTACCGGGCCTTGAGGTTCTGCAGCCGAACGTTGGGCGTCGTGACCATGCGCCACACCTTCCATGCCAGGAACGTCGCGATGGCGCCGATGCCCGCGGCCATCAGCAGCGGGATGACGTTGAACATGCCCCGGTACGAGAGCGTCAACGCGATGAAGAGCACGCCGAAGGCGATCTCCTCGGGCCACGTCAGATCGAACGCGTGGGCGCGCTTCTTGCGCGCCTTGATCCGATCGCGGGCGGCGTCGTCGCGCGGCTTGGCAAGTATGGGTGGTGTGCCGAAACCGAATGACAACGCGTTGTTCGGGCACACGCTCACGCAGTCCAGGCACTTCATGCACCCCGGATCGACCACCATGCCGAAGTCGCGCACCTCCTCGTGCACGCGGACGTTGGACGTGCACACGCCGGTGCAGTGACCGCTCTGCTCGCAGCTCTCGTTCACTATGATCCGACCGGGTGAAAGACGATCGACGGGCCCGAAGAAGCCGCCATAGGGACACCCGTACGTGCAGAACCCCTTGGAGCCCAGGAAGTAGACGCACGCGAAGCCGCAGACCAGGAGGAATGGAACCGCAATAAACCACGGCGGGAATGTGGCCCAGAAGTCCTCGACCAGGAACGCGGTGGAAAAACCGTGCAGCGGCGCCGAGCGTCCCATCCACACGGGCATGTCCGCGGGCAGGCCGAGCAGTCCGGCCGTGCGACCGTACAGCGGCGTGAGCACCTCGCGATGGAACACGGGCCACACGAACATGTACAGCGCCAGCAGG
>JADFOF010000366.1 GCA_022563015.1 Planctomycetota bacterium | reverse complement strand
CGCCGCGCCGGGATCAACGACGCCCTCCGCGCCCGCATCGACGAATCGCTCGCGGCGCAGATGCTCGAGAGCGCCCGGTGGTATGCCAAGACCGGCGACAAGATCGCGGCCCGGTTCGTCCTGCAGAGACTGCAGCGCAAGCACGCGGGCACGGTCGCCGCCGCCGCCGGCCGAGAGCTCGCCCACCGGATCAGCCTCGCGCTCGACGGGCCCGCCAGGCCTGCCCCCGAGCCCGCCGATCGTCCCAAGCCCGACCCGCCCGCAGGCAACGATCCTCCACCCGTGCCCGACTGGGAGGACCGATGACGCGCCCCGCACCGACACGCCCGATCGCCGCGGCAGCGCTGGCGACGGTCTTCACGCTCTGCGCGTGCTCGAGCGACCCGTCCGTCGGCTACGCCTTCGCCCCGGCGCACGACAGCACGGTCTCCAGCGTCGCCGTGCCCGTCTTCAGGAACCAGACCTTCGACCGGGGCGTCGGCGCCGAGCTCACCGAAGCCATCGTCAAGGAGATTCAGCGCCGCACCAACTGGGTCGTCACCAACCCGGGCGACGCCGATCGGATCCTCGCCGGCACCGTCATCAGGTCCGAGCAGAGACTGCTCGCCATCGACCGCGAGACCGGGCTGGGACAGCAGCTCGCCGTGGTCCTCACCATCGACTTCGACTTCACCAGCCGCACCAACGAGGTGCTGCTCGCACGAACCGGCTTCACCGCGTCGGCGTCGTACGTCCCGAGCTTCGTCGTCGGCGAGCGGCGCGAGGTCGGCCGACACGCCGCTGTCCAGAATCTCGCCCGGTCAATCGTCGATGAGCTCCGAAACGCGTGGTAGCGGCCGTTCTCGAACCGGGGGCGGCTGCGGCATAACCTTTTGTGAGTTGCGGCGGTCCCACGGTCAAGACGCCGGCCCACCGCGACGAAGACTGTCTGGAAGGTAGCAGGCCGTATGCACACGCTGCGCAGATCAAACCCAAACAAAGAGCGATCTTGGGGCCTCATACGCCTCGCCATGGCCAACAACGAATCAAAGGGCTCGGGCGACCACGGCAACCGCGACGACCGTCCGGGCAAGGGCAAGGCCTCGCCCAACGTTCCGCAAAGCCGCGGGATCTTCGGCATGGTCATGATCATCCTGCTGGTCGCGCTCCTGTACGCCTTTTTCTCGCAGGCCAACCGCACCGAGTCCATCACGCTCGCCGAGTTCGAGAACCTCTGGAACTCCGGGCTCATCGAGCCCAAGAGCGTCGAGATCCGAGGCTCGGAGGTCGTCGCCACGCGCCTGCCCGGGCCCGACAGCGAGAACGAATCCATCGTTCGCATCGACCTCAACATGTACACGGGCGAGTACATCGCCACCGAGGTCTCGAAGATCACCGGCAACACGGTCCGCTCGCGAAAGCCGTCCCAGGTCTGGCCGGTCGTGCTCACCTTCGGCCCGCTCATTCTCATCGTGCTCGTGCTCTGGTTCTTCATCTCGCGCGGGCTGCGCAACGCCGGCGGCGGCGGCGGGATGCTCGGCAACTTCGGGAAGAGCAGACACCGCGTGCTCGGCAAGGAGATGACCGGCGTCACCTTCAATGACGTCGCTGGCGTCGATGAGGCCAAGGACGAGGTGCACGAGATCATCGAGTTCCTCAAGAACCCCAAGAGGTTCGCCAAGCTCGGTGGGCGCATCCCGCGAGGCGTGCTTCTCACCGGCCCGCCCGGGTGCGGCAAAACGCTGCTGGCCAAGGCGATCGCAGGCGAGGCCGACGTGCCCTTCTTCACCATCTCCGGCTCGGACTTTGTCGAGATGTTCGTGGGCGTGGGTGCCTCGCGCGTCCGCGACCTCTTCAAGCAGGCCAAGGAGACCGCACCGTGCATCATCTTCCTGGACGAGATTGACGCTGTCGGCCGCAAGCGTGGCGGCGGCTTCTCCAGCGGCGGCCACGACGAGCGTGAGCAGACGCTCAACGCGATCCTGGTCGAGATGGACGGCTTCGCGCCGGCGGACGGCGTGATCGTCATCGCCGCCACCAACCGCCCCGATGTCCTCGACGCCGCCCTCATCCGCCCCGGCCGATTCGACCGAACCATCAGCGTCGACCTTCCCGATGTCGTCGGTCGCGCCGAGATCCTGAGGGTCCACGCCAAGAGGATCAAGCTCGGCCCGGACGCCGATCTCGAACGCCTCGCCCGCGCCACGCCCATGTTCTCGGGCGCCGACCTGGCCGCGATCATCAACGAGGCCGCCATCGCCGCGACCATGGCCGAAAAGGATTTCGTCGAACAGGAGGACCTCGAGGAAGCCCGCGACAAGGTGCGTTTCGGCCGGGCCAAGAAATCCCGCAAACGCGAGGATGACGACAACCGCCGCACCGCCTACCACGAGGCCGGCCACGCCGTCCTCCAGGCACTGCTCGATCACGCCGACCCGCTGCACAAGGTCACGATCATTCCGCGAGGCCAGTCCCTGGGCGCCACGTTCAGTCTTCCCACGAAGGATCGCACCGGCATCGGGCTCAAGTGGATCACCGATACCATGCAGGTCCTCTGTGCCGGGCGCATCTCCGAGAAGCGGGCCACCGACGACATCGATTCCGGCGCCGCGATGGACATCCAGTACATCACCGAGCTCGCACGGCACATGGTCCTCGAATGGGGCATGAGCGAGCGGCTGGGCTTCGTCCGCTACGCCGGCAGCGACACGCGCGAGTTCTTCATGCCCGAGAAGGAGTATTCCGACGACACGGCCCGCATCGTGGACGAAGAGGTCAAGAGCATCATCTCGGGCGCCTACGCACGGGC
>JADFOF010000050.1 GCA_022563015.1 Planctomycetota bacterium | reverse complement strand
TCGCCACGGACCTTGACCGGGAGGGAGAAGCGATCGCCTGGCACCTGGCGCAGGAGCTGGGCATCCCCAACGAGCACGCCAAGCGGGTGATTTTTCCCGCGATCACCAAGGCTGAGATCCGCAAGGCGTTCGAGCACCCGCACGTGATCGACGAGGACAAGGTCAACGCCCAGCAGGCGCGCCGGATTCTGGACCGGATCGTGGGGTATCAGGTGTCGCCGCTGTTGTGGAAGAAGGTTGCGCGCGGGCTCAGCGCCGGGCGTGTGCAGTCGGTGGCGTTGCGGCTGGTGGTGGAGCGCGAGCGCGAGATCCAGGCCTTTGTGCCGGACGAATACTGGGTGATCGACGCCCACTTCGCCCTGAGCGGGGCGGACGCGAATATCCTCGGCCCGAAATGGACTGCGTTCCTGGCCAAGACGGACGAGAAAGGCGCCGGGCCGACGATCAGGAAGCGAAACGCGTTTCTCGGCAAGCATCATGCGCTGCGGGCGGAGCTGGTCGAGGTCGGGGGCGAGTCGTTCGACATCGGGCAGTTGGGCCGGTCAAAGGACGGCACGGTGGCGGATGAGATCGCCGACCTGACGCCCAGCGTGAGCGAGATCGCCGCCCTCGTGGGTCTGACCAAGATCGAGACGACGAGTGAGCCGAACGACTCGGGCAAGGGGCCGGCGAAATGGACCCGGACGGTCACGGGCGAGATCGACCCGAAGACGCCTTACAAGGTCACGTCGATCGAGACGAAGCGCACGACATCAAGGCCTGCGGCGCCGTTCATCACGTCGACCTTGCAGCAGGCCGCGTCGTCGCGTCTGGGGTTCAACGCCCGCCGAACGATGCGGACGGCGCAGTCGCTGTATGAGGGTGTCGAGATCCCGGGCGAGGGGCCGGTGGGGCTGATCACCTACATGCGTACCGATTCAACGACGATCGCGGGAGAGGCGCTGCGTGCGGTGCGCACGTACATCCCCGAGACGTATGGCGACGAGTACCTGCCGGACAAGCCCAAGTTCTACAGCTCGTCGAACAAGGCGGCGCAGGAGGCGCACGAGGCGATCCGGCCGGCGTCGCTGGCGTATCCGCCCCAGCGCGTCGGGCAAGCGCTCACCCCCGACCAACTCAGCCTGTACACGATCATCTGGGAGCGTTTCGTCGCGTGTCAGATGATGCCGGCGCAGTGGGACTCGACGTCGATCAAGATCGTGGGCGGCACGGACGCGGGCCGACCGTGCACGTTCAAGGCGACCGGGCGCGTGCTGGTTTTCGACGGGTTCTACAGAGCTTCGGGTGTGCCCCCGAGCGACGAGGCGACGCTGCCGACGCTCAAGGAGCAGCAGGCGGTCAACCCGTTCGCGGCGGGCACGGAGCAGAAGTTCACCTCGCCCCCGCCAAGGTATTCCGAGGCGTCGCTCATCAAGACGCTGGAATCGGAGGGGATCGGTCGGCCCTCGACCTATGCGGACATCATCCAGAAGATCCAGGACCGCAAGTACGTCGAGCAGTTGCAACGACGGTTCTACGCGACGGACCTGGGCGAGGTCGTCACGGACAAGCTGGTGGAGGCGTTTCCGATACTGATGAACATCGGGTACACGCGGGAGATGGAGCGCAAGCTCGATCAGATCGAGGAAGACCACCTCGACTGGGTGGACATGCTCAGCGGGTTCTATGAGCGGTTCAGCGAGAGCCTGGCGCGAGCGCACGAAGAGCTCCAGCACGCCAAGGCGGAGATTCAGCCCGCGCCCAAGGAATATCGCTGCGAGAAGTGCGACGCGGACATGGTCTACCGGTTTGGCAAGAACGGCCGGTTTCTGTCGTGCTCGACGTATCCCGATTGCAACTACGCCTGCCCGATCGATCGCCAGGGTCGGCCTCAGCGTGCGGAGTTTGTGAACGTGGCGTGCCCGAAGACCGGCCGCCCGATGATCCGCAAGACCGGGCGGTTCGGGCCGTTCCTGGCGACAGCCCTGCCCGCGGGCGTGGATTCGAGCGAGGGGCTCATCCTGAACATCGGGAAGACGGGCCAGGTGAACGCGCCGTCGCAGCCCCCGGTATTGACGGACTTGCCCTGCCCGACGTGCGAATCGCCCCTGAACCTGCGAAACGGCGCGCGCGGGCCCTGGCTCGGGTGCAGCCGATTCCCCAAGTGCCGGGGCCGGGGCAAGTGGAAGGAAATCAAGGGCAAGGAGCTGGCTGCGCTCGAGAAAACGCTCGCGGCTCACGAAAAGGCGAACCCGATCCCGATCATCAGGACTCTGGACGGGCGAGCGCTGACGGACGCCAAGGGCAAGCCGCTGGCTGACGCGCCGAAGGTGGATGAGCTGGTGATCGACGAGCCAAAGGGCTCGGGCGCGAAGCCGGCGACGCTGGAATCGGTCGCCTGACCATTCACGGGCCGGTCTATGGAGACTGTTCGCGGATCAGATGTCGCGTCGGGATGTGTGCGGGACGCCGAGTCTGAGTCCGCGAAGGCTCGGATATCTCCGATGACATCTATTGGCGCGTGATCCGAGCCTTCGCCCGGGGCGGGCTCAGACTCGGCGTCTGTTCAGATGCGGACGAGGCGTTGATCGAAACCGCTCTATAGTCTGCCTCCTCACCGTCGATGGACCGTGCCATCGGCGTCCGCGCCGTGACCATGATTGAGCCGATCGCGTCATTCCTGAAGCGCGTGACGACGCGCCTGGGCTTCGAGCACGACTGGTACCTGATCGTGCTGGGAGCGGCGATCGGGCTGCTCACGGCGCTCGGTGCGTTCGGGTTTATGCACGCGCTGCAGTGGGTCGATGAGTGGACGAGCGAGCGACAGGGGCAGCTGCCGCTGTGGATGCTCGGGCTCATCCCGATGGCGGGGGCGCTGGTGACGGGGATTCTGGTGCACAACTTCGCCCCGGCGGCGCGGGGGCATGGCGTGCCCCAGGTCATGCACGCCATCATCCGCCGCAGCGGAAAAATCCCGACCAAGGTCGGCATCGTCAAGGTCATGGCCTCGATCTGCACCGTCGGGACCGGCGGGTCGGCGGGTGCGGAGGGGCCGATCGTTCAGATCGGATCGACCATCGGCTCGGCGATGGGGCGGCGGTTTCGTGTGCCCAGGAGTCATTGGCCGACGCTGGTGGGTTGCGGCGCCGCGGCGGGAATCGCTTCGGTGTTCAACGCGCCCATCGCGGGCGTGTTCTTCGTGCTCGAGATTCTGCTGCGCGACTTTTCGATGCGGACGTTCACGCCGGTCGTGATCGCCAGTGTGTTTTCCGCGACCGCGACGCACGCGCTGCAGCAGGAGTGGACAAGCGGCGACGCGGGCGAGAAGGTCGATCGGGCGCTCTTCGCGTTCAACGCGGGCGAGAATTACACATTCACGTTTGTCGAGCTTCCGAGCTTTGTGGTGCTGGGTGTGCTGTGCGCCCTGATTGCGGTGGGGTTCACCAAGCTGCTGCACCGGAGCGAGAATATGTACGAAAAGGTGCGGCTGCACCCGATCATCAAGCCGGTGACGGGGGCGGCGATGCTGGGCGTGCTCGGCGTTGGATATGTCTTGATCGCACAGTCAGCCGGTTCGACCCAGCACGTGCCGAGCTTTTTCGGGAACGGGTACGCGACAATCCTGGCTCTTCTGGATCCGAACTCGTACGTTGAGAATGCGGGCGGGGCGGTGCCCATGGTGGTGTGGGTGCTGGCGATTCTGTGTGTGTTCAAGGCGCTGGGGACGACGGCGACACTCGCGTCGGGCGGCTCGGGCGGCGTGTTTGCGCCCAGTTTGTTTATGGGCGCCGCGGCGGGCGCTGCGTTTGGCATCCTGCTCAGGTCGCTGGGGCTTCCTGGTGGAAACAACCCGGCCTCGTTTGCGCTGGTCGGCATGGCTGCGGTCGTTTCTGGGACGACCTTTGCGCCGCTCACCGCGATTCTGATTCTGCTGGAACTCACGCACGAGCCGTTGATCCTGCTGCCGGTCATGCTGGCGTCGATGGTCTCGACCATCCTGGCGCGTGCGTGGATGCACGATTCGATCTACACCATGAAGCTGCGGCAGGCGGGGCTGATGATCGGCACGGGGCGCGACTTGACGGTGCTGCGCAAGATCCCGGTGACGACGGTGCGGCAGACACCCTTGCCGTCCGAGCCCGTGTACGCCGCCGACCCGCTCAGCAAGCTGATCACGCTGCACGCGAACTACAACGTGCCGGACTTTGTCGTCGTCGATCAGGAGGGCATTTACATGGGCATGGTGACGGGGGCGGAGATGCGCACGGCGCTGATCGACCGCGAGGCGATCCCGCTGCTGCTGGTGGCGGAGCTGCTCAACTCCGAGCTGCCCACGCTCAGCCCGGGCGAGATGCTCGACACGGTCATGGACAAGTTCGCCAAGCAGGACGTGGCCAGTCTGTGCCTGGTCGCAGCGGACGGCACGCCGATCTGCATGGTCACGCGGGGCAACTTGATGAAGCGCTACCAGGCGGCGCTCGAGGAACAGTAGCGCAATCGCACTCAAACAGAGCCCCCTGCGCGAGCAGGGGGTCCATTTGCGCAACGCGCGCTTCACGAAGAGGCCGCCCGACTGCCGTCGGGGGCTCGGTCTGAGCGCGCAACTCGAAAGGGACCCGCCGGCTTGCGCCGGGGGCTCTGTTCGGAAGAGCATGGGCGTGGTCAGTCTTCGCCGAGCGTTTTCTTTCGGCGCAGGATGTGGTGGTAGTGCTGGGCGAAGCGGTGGGCCTCGTCGCGGATCTGCTGGCAGAGTCGCAGGCCGAGGTTCTCGCGACCCAGCCGGATCGGCTCGGTGCGCTCCTGCACGTAGAGCAGCTCCTGTTTCTTTGCCAGCGAGATCACCATGGGCGGCCTGACATCGAGCTGCTCGAAGGCCGACTGGGCCGCGTGGAGTTGACCCAGCCCGCCGTCGATCAGGATGAGGTCGGGGTAGAGCTCGTCGCCCTGGCCGGCGTCGCGGTATCGTCGCGAGACGACCTCACGGATGGAGGCGTAGTCGTCGTTGCGACCGGCGCCGCGGTCCTCGACGCTGGTGATGCGGTATCGCCGATACTCGTTTTTGAACGGCCGCCCGTCCACAAAGCAGACCTTGGACCCGACCGTCTCGCCGCCGCGAAGGTGCGCGATGTCGATCCCCTCGATGCAGCGGATGGGCTCGTCCAGGCCGAGCGTTTTCTGCAGGCTGCGCAGGGCCGAGGCGGGGTTGATGTACCCGATCTCGGTCTCGGGCTGCCAGCCGGCGGCCCGGTCGGACCGCTCGTCGAGCTTTTCGAGGGCGCGGATCTGGTCGCGCAGGGTTGCAGCCCGCTCGAAGTTCAGCTCGGCGGCGGCGCGTTCCATCTCACCGCGCATCTCGCGCAGCATCGCGGCGCGCCTGGACCCGATGAAGCGCACGAACCGGTCGATGTCCGCGCGGTATTCGGCCCTGGTGATGCGCTCGGCGCACGGGGCTGTGCACTGGTTGATCGCGTGCAGCAGGCACGGGCGGAATCGCTGGTTCTTGGGATCGCCCTGGACGATATCCAGGTGGCAGGTGCGGAACTTGAAGACGCGCTGGAGCAGCTGGGCCGCCTCGCGCAGGGCCCCGGGGCTCGTGAACGGGCCGAAGATCTTGGCGCCCTTGAACTCGGGCGACGCCGGCTCGCGCGTGATGTAGACGCCCGGGTAGTCCTGGCGCATGGTGATGGCGAGGTAGGGGAAGGTCTTGTCGTCCATCTGCATGGCGTTGAAGCGAGGACGGATGTCCTTGATGAGGCGGCTCTCGGCCAGCAGCGCCTCCCACTCGCTGTCGCAGACGACGGTGTCGAAGTCGTGGAGGAGATCGAGCATCGGCTGCTTCTTTGCGCCCAGGTCGGCGGAGGGCACGAAGTAGCTGGAGACGCGGTCGCACAGCCGACCCGCCTTGCCGACGTACAGCACGACGCCCTTGTGGTCCTTCATGAGATAGACGCCCGGGAGCGGAGGGAGGGCCCGCGCCGTGCGGTGCAGCCGCGCGAGGCGAACGTCGCGCGACTCGGCCCCCCACGCTGGCAGCGGCTCGGCCCCGAGTTCGGGCGAGGCGTCGGCGATCGGGGTGTCCGGGTCGTCAGGCACGGACGATGGTACGCGTCGGCCAGGCCTCCCCCGCCGCGCTTTCCCCGCTCAGATCACCCAAAGCGGGCCTTTTTCGGGCCATACTCAATTCGACCTCCCATGTGACCGATCCATTGACGCGCAGGCGTATGGCCGCCCCTCACCCGAACATTCGGAGACACGCATGTCTATGACGCGACCACTGATCGTTGCTCTGGCCGCCGCCCTGGCCCCCGCAGCACTCGCGCAGGATCTGTTCCAGTTGAGCCTCACGCCCACGGGCGCGGGCGGGCCGGCGCCGATCACCGTGGGTGGATCGAAGCTGTTCAGCCTGACCGAGGGCATGCTGGACCAGTCAGGAAACTTCTCGTCGTACGGCGGCGTGGCGTTCTCCGCATCGCTGCGGTACGCGGGCGTCGACAACGCCATGGGCTTCACCGTGAACGCCGCGGGCGACTCGGCGACGCTGCAGTTCACGGCGCTGGGCTCGGGCGCCACGGTGTTCACCTTCACGGGCGCCGATCTGGAAGACCAGATCACCGACTTTCTCGGCCGGGGCGCTGCTGGAGAACTCGAGAAGTTCATGCGCGAGATGTCCAAGCGATCGCTGGTGTTCATCGTGGACGGGAATCCGTCGGCGGCCACCGCGCGGGCCTCGCGCTACCGCTACAACCAGTTCGGGCTCATGGACGACCTGCGCCCGCGCTACACGCCCGTGATCCGCGAGGGAGAGGTGATCCCAGGCCGCGAGATCGACCACGCCCCGATGGACCCGGGTGCGGGCGGCGGCGATATCGTCCACAGATTCAGGCGCCAGCCCGACCGCGTCCGGGTTACCGACCTGGTCGACTCGGGCTTGTCCTCGATCCGCGTGGACGTAGCAGCCGGGGTCATCAGCACCGACGTCGGCGACGGCAACGAGATCTACGTCGCGGTCACGAACACGTTCCGCTTCGGCGACCGCGTGGCGCTTGTCATCGGGGTGCCGGTCACGTTCCACAAGATCCAGAGCGCCGAGGTCTACAACGCGCAGGCACACGTGAATGTTCCGATCACGCTGATCCGCCGGACCAAGATGGACGGCTGGACGTGGAAGTTCACGCCCGGGCTGATGCTCGCGGGCACGGGCTCGATCGACTTCGTCGCCGGCGGGCTCCTGTGGGGGGCCGGGTTCACGAACGTCGTCGGCTATAACTACGGTGCTTGGTCGTTCTCCTACATCGCCCAGTTCGACTTCTACGACTCCATCAAGCTCGAATACGACCAGTACGAGTGGGACCCGGGGCTGACGCAGCAGATCCTGACCAACGGCGTGCGGGCCGCGTACCAGATCGACGACCTGTGGGCGGTGTACGGCGGGCTGGCCTACGTCGATTTCCTGGATGTCGCCGCGGTTGACAACTTCATCTCGCCCGCGGTCGGGCTCTGGTACCGAACCGAGCACGGGTTCGTGTTCAACTTCGGGTATGAGGGCGACATCGGGGACGGGTACGAGGACCACCGTGCGACGGCCGGGTTGCAGTGGTCGTTCTGACGACGGGTGGACGATCTCGCGGATGGGTCGGAATCCGAGCCTTCGCCCCCGGGCGGGCTCAGACTCGGCGTCGAGGGTGTCGTCGCGTTTGTCTTCGGGATGGAATCAGGGCTTGGCGAGCGCCAGGCGGCACATCATCTCGACGCCCAGCGCGATGGCGTCGTCGTTGAAGTCAAAGTCCGGCTGATGCAGTTTCGGATACGCGTCCTGTCCCTCGGGGCAGAGCCCGAGCAGGAAGAAGCACGCCGGCACGTGCTGCCCGTAGTACGAGAAATCCTCGCCACCCATCGAGGGGTGCTCGACGACGCGCACGCGATCTTCGCCGAGCGCGGGGCGGGCGACGGCGAAGAAGTGCTCGACCAGCGACGGATCGTTGTTGGTGACGGGGTAGCCCTCTTTGTAGTCGATCTGTGCGGTGCAGCCCATGGCCGAGGCGGTTCGCTCGACGATCTCGATGAAGCGCTCGCGGGCCGCCACTCGCGTCTGGGCGCCGAGCGTGCGGATCGTGCCGGCGAGCCGGACGGACTCGGGGATGATGTTGTTGGCCGACCCGGCGTGAAACTCCGCCACCGTGACGACGATCGAATCCAGGGGATCGATGCTCCGCGACGCGATCGACTGCACGGCGGTGACGACGTGGGCGGCGGCGAGGATCGGATCGCGTCCGAAGTGCGGGTATGCGGCGTGTGCCTGTCGGCCTCGCACGATGATCTCGAAATCGTCGGTGGAGGCGAGCAGGGGTCCCGGGCGCGTGGCGACGTGGCCCAGGGGCAGGTCGGGCCATCCGTGCAGGCCGAAGATCCGCGACACCGGCGGGCCGATGCCACCGCCTCGCTCGCCCAGCAGCACACCCTCGTCGCATAAAACCTTTCCCCCGGCGCCACCCTCCTCGGCCGGCTGGAAGACGAGTGTCACCGGGTTGGGCCGATCCGGCACGCGGCTGAGCGTCCGCGCGGCGCCGATGAGGATGGTCGTGTGGCCGTCGTGCCCGCAGGCGTGCATGACCCCGGTGTTGGTCGAGACGTAGGGCTTTGAGGTCCGCTCGGCGATGGGCAGTGCGTCCATGTCGGCGCGCAGGGCGATGGCGGGGCGATCGGGCGCTTGATCGGTCGCCGGGATGTGCGCGATGAGTCCGGTGCCGCCGGCCAGCCCGGCGGTGTACGCCACGCCAAGCGCGTCCAGCTCGCGCGCGACGACGCCGACCGTGCGCTTCTCCTGGAACATCAACTCCGGGTGGGCGTGCAGATCGTGGCGGATAGTTTTCAGATCCTCGATCTGGGCCGCGACGATGGTGCGCACATCTGTGGCGGTTGTGTGCGAGGTCATGCGTTGATTGTAGCGTGGTGTGCGGGCGACTATGCGACGTCGCGCAGCGGATCCATGTCATCCACGATGGTTGGATCGCTGCCGAACAAGCGTCGGATCTGGGCGAACCGCTCCCGCACGCGCTCGAAGGCGTCGACGATTGCCGGGTCGAACTGCGTGCCCCGGGCGTCGTGGATCATCTCGCAGGTCTCCTCGTGCGAGATCGCCCTTTTGTAGACGCGTTCTGATGTCAGGGCGTCGTAGAAGTCGGCCAAGGCCACGATCCGCGCCGCCAGCGAGATGTTGTCGCCGGCCAGACCGAACGGGTACCCCTTGCCGTCCCAGCGCTCGTGGTGCTGGAGTGTGACCTGAATGCCCATGTTGATCATCGAGTCGTCGCCGAAGTTCCGGCGGATGTCGATCAGCGTGTCGGCGCCGATCTGGGCGTGTCGTTTGATCAACTCGCGCTCTTCGATGGTGAGCCGGCCGGGCTTGAGCAGCACGCTGTCCGGCACGCCGACCTTGCCGATGTCGTGCAGCGCCGCCGCCAGACGGAGGCTCTGGATCCACTCGTCGTCGATCTCGTCGAACTCATCTTGCAGGGTGCGAGCGAGCAGGCCGGAGTAGTCGCAGAGGCGTTCGAGGTGTTTTCCCGTCTCGCCGTCGCGGAAGTCGGCCAGCTTGGCCAGACCCATGATGAGCGCGTGTCGGGTGGCGAGGCTCTGACGGAGGCGTTCGCCGACCTCGATCTCCAGGCCGGCGTTGAGGCGGTCGATCATGTGCTCGTACTTTTCCGATGCCTTGACGAAGGCGGCCAACTCGAGGCGCCTGAGTTCATCGCTTGAGACCGATTGGGTCGAGCGTCGGCAGAAGATGAGCGCCCCCACTCCGGCCGCGACCCCGCCGGCGGCGATGGTGGCGCCCAGGGTGGAGCCATTGGCCAGTGCGAAGACGGCGGCCATGCAGCCCGCCAGTCCGAGGCCTACCAGACACCCTGCCGAAATCGCGCACTTCAGTTGCATTCAGACCTTCATCCCGCCGGGGCACGAGCAGAGGTCGCACCGACCTTGGTATCGGCTCGGGGCAGGAGTAATCACCGTGAGATTCCCGAAAACCCGCCGCCGAACCGGGGTTGAAGCCGGAGTGTCCCGTCCTTCGCGGATTCCCGGACCACAACCGCGGAAAACTCACCGCCCGAGAATACGGGTGCAGATGGTCATGGCTGCTGTGGTCTGGGCCTCGGCCTGGATCAGGTTCGGTCGCCAGGGCGAGGGGATCGCGTACCGCTCGAGCCCCGCGCCTGCCGCTGTGTGAATCGGGACATTGTGCGAGTCGCTGAGCGCGATCAGGCGCTCGGCCCGCTCGCTGAGCAGAAACTCGATCAGTTGTGCGGCGCGGTCCGGGTTCGGCCCGCTGCGCACCAGACCGACGGTGTTTGGAATCACGAGCGGCCCGGCGCTTGGCAATCCCTGGACGTCCGAGCCGGGTTCGTCGGGGGTCTCGTAGGTGAGCGCCACGGGCCAGCCGTTGCGCTGCGCCGCCCAGACGTCGTCGGTGTCGGTGAGGCATGCGTCGATCTCTCCGCGTGCGAGGGCGGAGACGGCGGCGGAGTTGCCGTCGTAGATGCGCAGCCCGTTGCGTCGCATGTCGAGGAGCCACTGCTGGAGCGCGTCCTCGCCGTGGGCCGCCACGATCGCCGCCATGTGCCCGCGCGTCGTCCCGAACTGGGGGCGGGCCATGCCGACCCGACCGTTCCAGCGAGGCTGTGTCAGCTCGCGCAGTGTGGTGGGTGCGTCGGCTTGCGCGACGCGATCGGTGTTGTACGCGATGACGCGCGCCCGCAACGCGAAGCCGTACCACGAACCGTGCTCGCCGCGCAGCCCGCTGGGCCAACCGTCCTTGAACGCGGAGTCGGGCGGCAGCTGGTACGGCGTGAGCACGCCCAGCCTGGCCAGCTTGATCGTGCCCATGGCCTCGCTGGACCACCAGACGTCGGCGCGAGGCCGATCCGTCTCGAGCAGCAGCCGCTGCACCAGCCCCGTCGTCTTGGTCTGTTCGGTGTCCCCGAGGCGTTTGACCCGCAGGCCGGACTCGGCCTCGAACGCGGCGATCACGACGGCGGCCAGGTGCTCGTCCACGCTCGTATACAGCACCACCGTCGGGCGCCGGTCCGACTCGCCCGAGCAGGCGCCCAGCGTGGCGCACGCCAGCGCCGCGGCCAGCACCGCGACGGAGGCTACGCGGCTCACCGATCCGGCGCCTGTGATGATCCGTCGTCCTTGGCGCGTTTCTCGAGGCGCCCGAAGTACTGCTTGACGGCGTCCTCGAACTCGGGCGGGATCTCGCTGTGGGCGATCTCCTCATCGGCGAGCCTGGCGGCGGTCTGGACCGCCTCGGTGAAGGCCTCGCGGCTCTCGCCACGGATCGTGTTGCCGTCCACGAGCATCTCGCCGATGATCGGCCCGCGATGGCGCTTGGGCGAGTCCTTCTCGCGTTTCTTGTTGAACGCTGCCTCTTGCGCCTCAGGGCTCAGGCCGGTGCCCTTGCCCGGCCCGCCCGAGCCCTTGCCAAACCTGTTGGACTCGCCCGGGCGCCACTGGCTCAGACCCGCCATCATGCCCTGGCATTCGCCCAGCGCGAGCCTGAGGTTCTGCATCTGGGCTTCGAGCATCTCGCCGGCGGAGAGCTGCTCACCCATGTTGGCCATGCCGTCCATGCCCTCCTGCGTCATGCCCCCGGCGGACATCCCGCCGGCCATCTGTGACAGCGCCGCGCCCATGCCAGCGCAGCTGCTGCACGCCGCCTGCATCGACTCGGCCGCCTGCCGGAGCTGCTGCTTCTGCTGCTCGGTCAGCCCCTGCATCTGTTTAATGGCTTCGGCCAGCGCTTCGGGATTCTGCGCGAGCTTTTTGGCCTGCTCCTCGCTCAGACCCGCCTGCTTGAGCTGCTCCTCGAGTTGCTTCTGAAGATTCGACAGCTCCTCGAGCTGCTTGGCGAGGTTTTCGAGCTGTTTGGCGAGCTGGGCGCGCTGCTGGTCGTTGAGTTCGTTGTTGCCCAGCTGCTGTGCGAGCTTGTCCAGCTCTTCTTTGGCGCCGGCGAAGTCGCCGCGCTGCATCGCCTGGGCCAGGTCGTTGAGCGGGCCGGGCCCCGGCTGTCGGAGCTGGCGCATCATCTTCTTCATCGCTTCGAGCTTCTGGTTCTTCTCGCCCGAATCCAGCTGCTTCTTGATGCGCTCGGCCATGGTCGTCAGCTTCCTCAGCGCGTTGCGCTGCAGCTGCTCGGGGGTGGTGGCCTCGGGGTGTTCGCCTTCAAGATCGAGGTCATTGTCGCCGGCGTCCAGATCGAGCTCGGCCCGCTTGATGAGCTCTTCGATTTTCTTTTGGCCGGCATCGAGCTCGGCCGCGACCTGCCGGATCTCGGCCTGTGCCTGCTCGCGGGCCGCACGCTCGGGCCACACGTAGTGCTCGCCCAGCGAGAACCAGACGACGGTCAGCACGAGCAGGAACGCCATGGGCATGGGCGCGAGCCTGGGCGAGACGTAGGGGATGGACTGTCGCACGTTGACGCTGCGCGCCCGGTCGCGCGCGGTCTCGACCACCGCTTTGGCCCACGGGTCATCGCTGCCGGCCACGCACAACGCCGTGCTGATGGACTCGCGCAGGTTCGCCCGCTGGTCCACCTCGCGCGCCACTTCGAGCGCGCGTGCGCGGCGCAGGGCGCTCCAGAGGAGCGTGGCGACGACGGCGGCGCCGGCTGCACCGCCGACGAACCCGAGCCATCCGCCAGCCACGGCCGCGACCCAAGGCCAATAGAAGTCCGTCACGCGAGCGATGATGATCGCGAAGATCACCGCCGAGCTCGTCACCGCCGCGGTTCGCATCACGTCGATCACGAACAGCCGCCACGCTGCTCTCTTCAGAACCCGCTTGATCTCGGTCATGGTCGTCCCCTGGGCCTCGGCGAGCGCACGGCCCGCACCCTCTTTATACGGAACGCGGCGCGTGCGGTGCTCCGCCACCGGGTAGTTTATCGACTCGGATCGACGGGGAAACCCTGATTCCGCGCGCGACCCGAACGGCGGGGG
>JADFOF010000365.1 GCA_022563015.1 Planctomycetota bacterium | reverse complement strand
AGTACGACGTGCCGGCACGGTTGCTGCCGAAGCCACCGGCCTTCTCCCAGGGATCCTGCAACAGCGTGCCGAAAAGCTTGTTCGAAGGCACACCGGCCTGGTCGTTGAACAATTCGCTCATCGGATGGTTGCCGGGCGCAGCTGTGCCCGACGCGCTCGTATTGTTGAAGTCCTCACCCATCGACAGGCCGGTGTCGCCGCCGCCGATTTTTTCTTCGAAGTTCATCGACGATGTAAGGTCGAACTTGTTCTCGATGCACCACGCGGGGAACTCGCCCGTCTTCGCCGCCACCGAGCTGCCACTGCCCACGGTGCCGCCGTGCACACGCCGGATCGTCCCGCTGCGCACGATCGAATACCCGTCGTTGTCGCCCCAGACCCTCCGGGGAATCGTATTCTCTTTGAATGCCTTGGAACCGGCCACGTCCCGGTTGCCGGCGGGCAGGCTGCGGTCCAGCGTGGCTCGCGGGCCTGTTGCGGCGTCGCGCAGGCGGTCGACCAGCAGGTCGTCGGTCCGCACAGCCTCGCCGGTCCCCAAATCCCTCATCAGGTCCAGCGCCCGCCAGAGCAGCACCACGGTGTCCTCGCCGGTGCCGTCGCCCTTGACGAGCTTGACGAGATCGCCCGGCCCGGCGGCCACAGGGATCGGGATCGCGTCTTCACCGAACTGCGCGTTGATCCAACTCCCGATCGCGTATTCCCTGACGCCGCTCAGAACCGTCTTATCGAGACGGTCATTAATGACCGACTCCTTAAAGCTCAGCGCGTAGAAGACCTTGGTCTTGCCCGGCCCGAGAATGACGTCCGCAAGACCGGGCGTGTTCGCGACCAGTTCCGCGTAGTTTTCGGGAACCTTGTTGCTGGCTTGCGGCTCGATCCTCCCGAGCGGGAAGAGGTGCCCGCCGAACTCCAGGTAGAACCGCGAGCCCGTCGCCCACAGGTGCACGGGCGTATCGAAGGGATTGGTGAGCTGGAACGCGAGGGCTTCCATGATGAAGTCCTCGTTATCAAAAACGATCTCGCCGTCGATCGTGAAGGGCGCTTGCGCCCCACTAAACGGCCCCGGAACAAACGTACCACCGTCCAGGTCGCCGCCATTCGCAAGCCACACATCGCTGTACATGAAGTACGAGTTGACCTCGACCACGAACGGCTGGGCCTCGATGCCGAAGACGTTGACCGCCGGCACTTCGCCGGCAAGCAGACGCTCAGGCAGCTTGCCCTGGTCCAGCACGAGCCGTAATGGAAAGTTATTCTCGTCGGAGCCGGGCTTGCTCCACGCGGGATATCTCGGGTCGTTGAACTCGATCGTGTCTTTCGCCGCCTCGCTGGTGACCACGGTCACAGCCGTCACCGTGTCGATGACGCTGCCCGGCGCGGGTGCATCGTACATGTCGGTGGCGTTGGCGGTCATGTGCGCAGCGGCGATCAGCGCCCGCACCGGATCGTGGCCGTAGAACAGCGTCTTGAACTGTCCACTCGTATCGCCCGTCCAGTACGGATCCGGCGGATCGACCTCGCCGGTGTGCGGCAGCAGCGCCTCGGCGTACGCACGGAACAGATCCCGCGGATCGCCCTTGGACGCCCGTTGCAATAACTCCGGCGCCGAGTACCGGCCCTCGAAGTTGACGCCTGAATCCGGGCGCAACCCCTGCCGCTCGCTGATGCCGGACACCACCTGGAGAAACGCCGTGGGCATCCTCGTGTCGGGGTCGATCTCGGGGTCGAAGAGCAGCCGGATCGAGCGGATGGGTTGGGCGCCGCTGTGGGTGGTGAGATTCTGCCGCACGTCCATGGCGGACCAGACGAGCGACTGAATCACCGGTTTCCAGGGCGTGTTGGTCAAGAGCGCCAGCTCCGCGTGCAGACGCTCGAGCAGCAGCGGGCGATTGTCGCGCAGCGGGCTGTACCGGTCGAAGCCTGTGCCGTCCGCCCGCGCAGCAAACACACGCTCGAGCGGCGAGGTGTTCGCGTCGTCGTTCGTGCCGCGGTACGTGAGCAGCTCCAGAAGCGACGGCAGCCCGAACAGCGGCAGCTTCGTGTACAGCCCGTCCCCTCGGCCACGTTCAGCGTGTCGAACATCGACTCGCCCGGGAACACGCCGGCCGCATCCTCGCGATACCGGTCGAAGCGGTCCTTAGCCGAGAGGGCTGACAGGATCCCCAGCGGCCCGGGGAGGGGCAACCGGTGCGAATCGAAGTATTCCAGGCGCGCATCCTCCGCGGCGTTGCCGACGGCGAGTGCCGCGGCGGCGTCGTACCCCGAGTAGTCCGCTGGCCCCGGCCTGCTCACAAGGCCCGCGTAGCCTCCCTCGCCAGGCATGAACTCGTAAAGTCTCGACGTGTCCTGCAGCCCGAGCATACGTCGCAGGTCGATATCCGCCGGCGTTGATCCGACGCGGTAGTCATCGTCCCCGACGGCGCTGATAGGCGTGTCGCCCCCGCGCAGATCCACCGCTGTGTTGACGTTCACCAGCCCGCTCAGATCGACCGCCCTGGCTGCGATGAACCACCGGAACGTGTCGTCCCGGGGCAGCAGCGAGAACACCTCGCCGGGAATGGTCGCATCGACCAGCTCGAACCATCGCGCGTCGAAGAACCCGTCGCCGTCCGTGTCCACCCACTGGTAGAACGCGTGCCGCGGGTCGTCAAATTTATACTTCACGTCCACCGTCGGTCGGAACGCGAACCGCTGCCGCATCGTCCAGTGCGCCGGGATGTTCGGCTCGGCGCGCGGCCCGAGGTCGAGCCTGACCGTCGCCTTGCCGTCCTTATCCAGCCGGGACCGGTGGTCGCTCAT
>JADFOF010000364.1 GCA_022563015.1 Planctomycetota bacterium | reverse complement strand
CCATCCGCGCGATCCGCGACGGGCACAACCAATACCCGCCGACGGGGGGCACGCCGGAACTGGCGCTCGCCATCGCCGACGCGTGGCGGGATCACACCGGGCTGGACGTTGATCCGTCCAGGGAGGTCACGGTCACGAGCGGGTGCACCGAGGCGCTCGCGGCGGGGTTTCTCGGGCTGGTCAATCCCGGCGACGAGGTCGTGCTCTTCGAGCCGTTCTATGACTCCTACCGGGCCTGCGTGTCGATGGCCGGCGGTATCCCCCGGTTCGTGCAGCTCCGCGCTTCAGAGGACTTGGGCACATTCCAATTCGATGCGAACACGCTGCGCGAGGCCTTCAACGAGCGCACGAAAGTGGTCCTGCTCAACACGCCGCACAACCCGACGGGAAAGGTGTTCACGCTCGAGGAGATGACGCTCATCGCCCAGCTGTGCGTGGAGCACGACGTGATCGCGGTGACGGACGAGGTGTACGAGCACCTCGTGTTCGATGGGTCGCACATTCGCCTGGCGACACTCCCGGGTATGGCCGAGCGAACGCTGACGCTGTCGAGCATGGGAAAAACGTTCAGCCTGACGGGGTGGAAGGTCGGGTGGGCGATCGGGAGCACGGAGTTGACACGCGCGGTGCGTGCGGCTCATCAGTTCCTGACGTTCACAACGGCCACGCCGCTCCAGCACGCGGCGGCGGCGGCGATCCGCGACCCCGGGGACTCGATCACCCGGCTGCTCGAGCGCTACCGCGAGGCACGCGACTTTCTGTGCGCCGCCCTGAGCGACCTGGGCTTTGGCGTGTACGTCCCGGCCGGCACGTACTTCATCATGGCCGACCACACGGCGGTGAGCGGCCCCCTGGGCATCGCCGACGACGCACAGTTCTGCCGATACCTGACGACCGAGATCGGCGTGGCGGCGATCCCGCCCGGGTCGTTCTACTCGAACCCGGCCGACGGCGGACGCTTCGTACGGTTTGCGTTCTGCAAGCGACGCGAGACGCTGGAAGCGGCTGTCCAACGCCTCCAGAAGCTGAGACGCTAGGCGTCCAGAACGGATGGCGTGCTGGTGGCGGTGTGGATCGGCTGCCGGTAGGCTCAGCCCATGATCAGCAGAATCGGTGTACGCATCGCATCGGCGTTTCGGGCGATCGTGCCGGATCCGTTCGTCCTGGCGATCCTGCTCACGATCCTCACCGCGATCCTCGCGCTGGCGTTCGGTCGGTTCCCGAGCGACGAAGGGGCGGCGACGCCGGCTTGGGCGGCGCTCCTAGACGCATGGCTTTCGTCGGACGGGCTCTGGAAGTTCCTGGCCTTCGGAATGCAGATGTGCCTGGTGCTGGTGACCGGGCACGCGCTCGCCTCGAGCCCGCTGGTACACCGCGGCATCACGGCGCTGGCGTCCAGGCCCAGGACGACGGCTCAGGCGGCTGCCCTGATCGGGCTGTGCGCCTGCGCCGCTGCGCTCGTCAACTGGGGGCTTGGCCTGATCGTGGGCGCGCTGCTGGCACGCGATGTCGGACGGTCGATGAAACAACGCGGAGTGCGGGCGCACTACCCGCTGCTGGCGGCGGCGGGGTACACGGGGCTGCTCGTGTGGCACGGCGGGCTCTCCGGGTCCGCGCCGCTGAGCGTCACCACGGCCGAGGGCGCGTCCAAGGTGCTCCCCGCCGCGTCGATGGCGGAGTTCGGGGCGGGCATCCCGCTGGGCGCGACGCTTTTTTCGCCGCTGAACCTTGTGGTGAGCGGTGGACTGCTGATTCTCGTTCCGCTTGTTCTGGCTGCCCTTGCGCCCGCCGCCGACGCGGACGTGCAGGAGTGCCCGATTGATCGCGCGCCGGTCGATCGGCCGGTTGAGGCGCCCGTCGGCGCGCAGACGATCGGCGAGCGGCTGGAGACGGCGCCATGGCTCGCGTGGATTCTGGCGGCAATGCTCATCGCGGCGTTCGTCCGGTACGCGCAGACGCACGGCGTCGGTCGCATCGGCCTCAACGAAATCAACGCCGCGATGCTCGCCCTGGGCCTCGTCTTTCACGGCTCACTGCGGTCGTACGTCGCGGCGGTCGAGGAGGGCGCCCGTGGATGCGCGGGCATCATTCTGCAGTTCCCGCTGTACGGCGGGATCATGGCCATGATGGTCGCGGGTGGACTTGTGTCGATGTTCGTGGGGGAGATCGTGTCGATCGGCTCGCAGACGACCACGCCGTTGCTGATGTTCGTGTCGGCGGGCGTCGTGAACCTGTTCGTGCCCTCGGGCGGCGGTCAATGGGGGATCCAGGGGCCGATCGCGCTCGAGGCAGGTTCGATTCTGGGCATCGCGCCCGGCAAGATGGTCATGGCGGTCGCGTACGGCGACGAGCTGACGAACATGCTCCAGCCGTTCTGGGCGCTCCCGCTGCTGGCGATCACGGGCGTGAAGGCTCGCGACATCGTGGGATATACCGCGATCGTGATGGTGGTGGCGGGGGCGTGGATGGGTCTTTGGCTGCTTGTGCTGTGAATAGGTCTGTGGGCATCGCGGAGTGCAGCGCGTGAAGCCTTGCATTGATGAATGCCGTGCGCATTTCGACGCGCTGGTGGAGGCTGCCCTGGCCGGTGCGGATCCGGCGCGGTGCGTCCGCGAGGCGCTGCAGGGGCGCTCGATCCGGGCCAGCGCGGTGATCGCGGTCGGCAAGGCGGCGCCGGCGATGTTCGATGGGTTCGTTGACGCCGCGGGAGCGCCGATGGAGCGGTTCATGCTCGTGCCGAAGGGGTTGGCGGCTCCGTCGTGGGCGATTCGGGGCGATCACCCGCTGCCGACGGCGAGCAATGTC
>JADFOF010000363.1 GCA_022563015.1 Planctomycetota bacterium | reverse complement strand
CGAAGAGCGTGAACGCGCCGGTCGAGACATCGACAGCCGCGAGCGAGTGCGAGCCTTCGCCGCCGGGCGCGATCGCCGCCAGCCGGGTGGCGCCGCCCTCGGCCAGCAGCTCGTCGTCCACCAGCGTGCCGGGCGTGAAGACCCGCGTCACCGCCCGCTCGACCACGCCCTTGGCCTCCCTGGGATCCTGGATCTGGTCCGCGACCGCGACGCGGAATCCCTGGGCGATGAGCCGACGGACGTACGGCTCGAGCTGGTGGTGGGGCATCCCGGCCATGGGCACACCCGCCGTTCGTTCCGTGAGCGTCAGCCCCAGGGCCCGGCTGGCGGCGACGGCGTCATCGTCGAACATCTCGTAGAAGTCGCCCATCCGGAACATCAGCAGGCAGTCCGGGTGCTTGCGCTTGAACCGGAAGTACTGGCGCATCGCCGGGGTTTGGCGGGGATCTCCCATCTCGCACAAGAATACGCCCGATGCGCCCTCGCGCGCAGCAGACGTGGCGGATGAGGCCCGGCGAAATGCGGGAAATGCCCGGTTCCAAAAGCGCGACCCGGCCGCATAAGCAGCCGGGTCGCAGCGGCGGGGAAATGGGGCTTGTCACCTGAATCTCTGGGCTGCCCCGTCGACTCAGTTGACACATCATTACGCGCATCGGGCCGCGCGTCAAGGGGTCTTTTTGACTCTCAACAGTTTTTTTTCGACCCGACCTGCCGTGGGCGAGTGGGGATGGCGGCTTTCCAAAGCCCTCCCGCCAGAAGGTGCCGGGCACCGGGCCGACCGCACACCGGGGCTGGTCCATGCCGCGATTTTCAGCCGGTGGTGCGGATTCAACCGGAACGGACAATCAGCGAACATCGAAGACGGCGTTTCCGCCCGACCCGCCCCGGGGCAGGGTCCGCCCAGCCCGCGAGGTCACCGCCCACACCGGTTTCCATCGACATCTCGCGCCCGCACCAACACGGACGCCGAGTCTGAGCCCGCCCCGGGGCGAAGGCTCGGATCCCCCCGCCCCTTCATCCGCCCGTCCGTTCGTCTTTCAGTCTCTCCACCACTCCGTCTCTTCCTCTCTACGTCTCTTCTCCCCTCCGCCTCCCCCCCTTCGTCGCTCCGTCGCTTCGTCGCTTCTGCCTACAGACACCCGGCCACAAACGCGTTTTGGAAGCAGAGGAAGTCAAAGATGTCGCACGCGGGGTCGGGATCGCAGTCGCAGGCGTAGGGATCGCCGAGCACGAAGCTGTTCTGGAAGCACAGGAAGTCGAAGATGTCGAGGACGCCAAAGCCGGTGGATTGGTCGCAGTCGGCATAGCAGCAGACGCCGATCACCGAAAAGACATAAGCCGCGCCAATTGAAGGGCGGTTGGGAACGTCATGGCCAAAGGCTCCTGCCACCGCAAACGTTTCGGTCACGGCGACAGACGTCCCGAAATAGTCGTCTTCCCCGAGATCGGAGCTGGTCAGCTTGGCCCGCTCGGTCCACCCGGCCCCGTCACGCCGAAACAGATAGGCCGCACCGTCCCGACAGGATCTGGCCCAGGGGCATCGACACGGGCAATTAGTCCCCATGGTCACCCACGGCGTGCCGATCACGGCTACATCGCCCTTGAGCGAGACCGAGTAGCCGAATCGATCGTTGCCGAACCCGTCGTGTGCGACCAGCTTCGCTTCGGAGGCCCATCGACCAGCGACGTTTCGAAACACATATGCAGAGCCTGCGGGATAAATGTTCAAACCGGCCTTGGAACTTGGTCGAGTGCCCACCAGAAGCACGTTCCCATCGAGAGAAACCGCCTGGCCAAAGCCATCACGCTCGCCGGGGGCCGGGTCCGCAGAAACGAGGCGGGCCTCTTCGCTCCACTCCTGCCCGTCGAAGCGGAAAACATATGCGGCTCCGCGCCCGTCGCCACCTGAGGTCCGGCCGGTGTTGTCGTTGTTCCATGCGCCGACGACCGCGACGTCGCCGCTGATCGAGACGGCGCTGCCAAAGGCGTCCCGTTCGCCGCCGTTAGACGAGTGCAATTCGATTTCTTCCACCCAAGCCGAGCCGTCAAAGCGATAGATATACGCCGATCCGCTGTCAATGCCCGCACCGTCCTTCCCGCTCGCGCCGATCACAACAACCTCCCCATAGATGGAAACCGCATCGCCGAACTTGTCATCCACAGCGCCGGTCGACGCTGTGAGCGTGGCTTGCCACGACCAGGTGGAGCCGTCAAAGCGGTAGACGTACGCGACGCCAGTTGCCACCCCGCCGATGCTTTCGAAGGGCGCGCCGACGACGATCGTGTCGCCGTGCACCGCCACGGCATGACCGAATCTAAAGCCGCCGGGGCCGGGGGGGCGTATGAGGCGGGCCTGCTCAATCCAGCTCCCGCTTTGAAGACGATGGACAAATACCGCGCCGTCCAGCGACACGAATGTTGAGCCGCGGGCACCGATCACGATCAGGTCGCCAAAGGCGGCAACGGCGCGACCGTAGTTCGATCCGACCTCCGGACTGGAAGCGTTGAGTTTCACGCGTTCGTGTGCCTCGCACTGCCCTTGGGCCGTGGCGGGGATGGCGAGCGCGACGGCGATCATGCCGCCGAGCGCGATGAACCGGGCTGTTGAAGGCGACTGCAGCATGCTGAACTCCTTGTCCTGGGACATGTGCCCACTTGTACGAACCCACCCCATGAAACCGCGATCTGCACACACGAACCACGGATCGGCACCGCGGGGTGTCTCGCAGTAGATGTCCGCATGGGTGGTCGGTATTGCAAACCGGCTGAGAAAAGAAGGCATAGATAGATTCAGCCGCCTGCTGCG
>JADFOF010000362.1 GCA_022563015.1 Planctomycetota bacterium | reverse complement strand
ATGTGAGCCGCCCCTGCGGAGTCTTCGCTACCGCCTGGGTCCGGGGACGTGGTGGAGCTGCTCTAGGTGCTTCGACGCAGCCGCCGCCGGACCGCGCGCTGGGGCGGCAGCAGACCCTCAAGAACTAGCTAAAGCTAATTGTGAATCGCGGCGGGCGGGCGCTGCGCAAAAGCGAGCGCCTCTTCACGCACCCGGATTGACACTACGCAGGTGCAACGGTATCGTCCGCTTCATCAAGGGGGAGAGGTGCAGGGTGGCTGACGACAGTGGACAGAAAGACGTCCAGATCTTCGATGTTCGCAAGTCCCTCGAGGAGCGCGCGTCCAGCGGACGGATGGATCTCGCCACCGGCGATCTCAGCTACCTTGCCGTCTTCCAGACGGCGCCCAGGCGAGGAGAGCTCGCGGTCCATCAGCACCCGGACTCGGACCAGATCCTGTTCGTCCTCGACGGCGAGTGCGCCGTGACGGGATTGGATGGGACCGAGGTGGTCGAGGGTCAGGAGATGCTCAACTCGAAGGACGGCATCCTGATCCCGGCCGGCTCCTACTACGGGTTCTCCAACTTCGGTGACGACGACATGTTCTTCCTCTCGATGCGGACCGAGTCCTCCGGCGGCCGCCGCATCGCGTACGTCCCGGACACGCCCTCGGGCGTCCGCTTCAAGCTTCCGGACGGGGCGCTTCACGCCGATCTGGAGAAGCAGGACCTGTTCGCGTACGTGATCGACCACAGGACCGTCGGCGTCTCCGTGGGCCCCATCCAGGAGTGGAACAGGGCTTGCCTGCTCCGCGCGTCTTGCTGGCTCCGGAGGGAGGATGACGGGTTCTCGATCGAGCTCCCCGAGCGCATCACCGGCTGGTACGAGATCGGCGCGCTCGGCGAGGAAGACTATCGTGTCGTCGAGGTCCCGGAGCGGCCGGCCGTTCGGATCGAGTTGACCGAATAGGAGATGGCGATGAGCGCGCAGGAGACCGGCGACGAAGTGATGGAGCCGAGGGACGAGCTCCAGGTGTTCAGACTCGGCGGCATCGCCGAGGGCTCGGTGAACACCGACGGCCGCGTCGTCGCGAGCAGCTCGAACTCACGCATCGCCACGTTCGAGCTACGCCGCGGTGAATCGAGCCCGGAGCTGCGGGCGCAGCCGGACTGTGAGCAGATCCTGTACGTGATGGAGGGAGAGTGCAGTCTGTCCTGCGAGGCCGGTGAGTTCCTGCTCAAGAAGGACCAGGGATTCCTCGTCCCCGCGGACGTACGGTACGCAGTGAGCAACCCAGCGAACGCTCGCGCTGTGCTGCTGCTGATGCGAACCGTCGCTCCGCCGGACGAGCAGGTCTCGAACACCCCCTCCGACCTCCGCGTCAAGCTCCCGCTGGACGAGCTGTCGGGGGGCGAGATCCGCGCCCACTTCGAGCTTTACGCGATGACGCGCCACTCAATCGGGGTCTCCTTCCTGCTCATGCAGGACTGGAACGAGGCTGCGCTGATGCGGATGCACGCGCCGTGGGAGATTGACGGGGACACGCTGTGGGTCACGATCCCCCAGCGCTTCGCCCAGTGGTATGGCCTCGAACGACTCGACGACGGCGACTACCGCTTCGTTCCGGACGGGACCGCCAGGACGCGGGGGTTTATTCAGTTCGGGCGGTAGCGGACCGGCTTCCAGGACATCACTCCCAAACTAACTAAAGCGAATGCCAGTGCTATTACACGGCAGCGAGATCAGGGATACTTGGCCGGCATCGACAGCCTCGATCGAACCATTATCCAGATACTGCAAAGAGACGGGCGGACCTCACACGCCGCGATGGCACGGAGCCTCGGTATCAGTGAGGGCACCATCCGTCGTCGCCTTGCGAAGCTCCTCAAGGATCGCGTGATTCGAGTCGTCGCCGTCGCCGAGCCGGAGCGGCTTGGGTATCACACCTCGGCGTTCATCGGGCTGCAGGTCGATCCGGCGCGCGTCGAGGCGGTGGCCACGGACCTGGCCGCCCTGTCGGAGGCAGGGCACGTCGCGATCACGACCGGCAGTTATGACATCTTCGTTGGGGTGAACCTAGCGAGCACAGCGGCGCTCGCCGCTTTCCTCCATCACAAGATCGGCACCGTGGAAGGTGTCCGCCGGACCGAGACTTTCATTGGCTTGGAGATTCTCAAGCGTGCCCCGGGCCCGGGCACCCCGTTAGGTTAAATTCAGTGGTTCCTCGTCGTCTGCGCTGAGGGCCCGCGACTGCCGCACGTGTTGACTAGCTTTAGTTAGTTTGAGAGTGCTGCTCCCGTCTCCTCCCGAACGGCCGCCATCGCGCGAATGGGTGATTCGCCTGGCACCGACCGAGGTCTTTCCAGGCCGGCTCACGTGCCTCGGCCAGCTAGGCCGCTGTCGCCTCGTGCGCTACAATGCCGCCCGTTCCGCTGCGTTGGCTAGCGATCGTAGCGATGGGCGTCGTCTGGTACTGCGGCGCGCAGCGGCGGCAACTTCTAAAGGTCGTTGTGGAAAGGGAGTACGGATGGTCACACAGCGCTCCGCAAACTTCGCGCTCACGCCCTTCGAGCTCTGGGTCGAGTCGGAGGGCCTCCAGGTCATCACGAAGCACACCGTCTACGACCTCGCCACGGAGCCGCTGGAGCCGTGGGAGCGCACCGGCTGCGACGCGGCACTGTTGGACATGACGCAAGCGCCATCGGACAAGGCCTGGATCAACAACCAGGGAACGATCCGCTATATCGTCGAGATACCGCCCGGAGGCACGTTCAAGGTCGAGCGGCACATGTACGAGGAGATCTTCTACGTCGTCAAGGGCCGCGGCG
>JADFOF010000361.1 GCA_022563015.1 Planctomycetota bacterium | reverse complement strand
GCGCGTGGCTCTGGGCGACGGCCTCGCGTTCGACGAGGCCCGCGTGCGTGAGTTCCGCCGCGTCGTGCTGATCGGCATGGGCACCTCGATGAACGCGGCGATGGTCGGGCGGCACTACATCGAGCGCTTCGCCCGCATCCCGGCGGAACTCGACAACTCCGCCGAGTTCCGCTACCGGCAGCCCGTGCTCGACGAGCACACGCTCGTGATCTCGGTGGCGCAGTCCGGCGAGACCGTCGACACGCTGGCGGCGATGGACGAGGCGAGACGGGCCGGCTGCGCGCAGATCACGCTCTGCAACAACCCCGGCGCGCAGACGACGCGCGTCGCCGACGGCACGATCTACATGCGCGCGGGCCCGGAGATCGCCGTCGCCAGCACGAAGACGATGGCCGCCTCGATGCTGCTGCTGCACGGCGTGGCGCTGCACCTGGGCCGCGTGCGCGGGGTGCTCGACGAGCAGACGGCGCGACAGCAGGTGGAGGCCGCGCTGCACCTCCCCGTCGCCATCAGCGAGGCGCTGGAGCTGGCGCCGCGGATCGAGGAGATCGCCGGCCGCTACGCGAAGTTCGACAACTTCCTCTACCTCGGGCGCGGGCTCGGCTACCCGATGGCCATGGAGGGCGCGCTGAAGCTGAAGGAAGTCTCCTACATCCACGCCGAGGGCTACGCGGCCGGCGAGATGAAGCACGGCCCGATCGCGCTGATCGACGAGCACATGCCGACCGTCGCGATCGCGCTGCACGACGAGGTGTTCGAGAAGATGCGCTCCAACATCGAGCAGGTGCGCGCACGCAAGGGCGCGGTGATCGCGATCGTCTCGCACGGCGATCGATCGCTGGAGGGCACCGCCTCCGAGATCATCGAGCTGCCCGAGATCGACCCGATGCTCAGCCCGCTCGTCTCCGTGGTGGTGGTGCAGCTGCTCGCGTACTACATCGCGGTCAGCCGCGGCGCCGACGTCGATCAGCCGCGCAACCTCGCGAAGACGGTGACGGTCGAGTAGCGGCGAACGCTCGGCCGCAACCCCATCCCACGACCCGGGGTGCCAGACGCTACTTGCGGGCGAGCGCGGCCTGCGCGGCGGCCAGCCGCGCGATCGGGACACGGTACGGCGAGCACGAGACGTAGTCGATCCCGACCTCGTGGCAGAAGTCGATCGAGGCGGGGTTGCCGCCGTGCTCGCCGCAGATGCCGATCTTGAGATCGGGCTTCGTCGATCGCCCGCGCTCGATGCCGAGCCGCACGAGCCCCCCGACGCCCTCGCGGTCGAGTTCGACGAAGGGGTCGCGATCGAGGATCCCCTGCTCGATGTAGGAGGGCAGGAAGCGCCCCGCGTCGTCCCTCGACAGCCCGAAGGTCGTCTGCGTGAGGTCGTTCGTGCCGAAGGAGAAGAAGTCGGCGTGTTCAGCGATGCGGTCGGCGATCACGCAGGCCCGAGGCAGCTCGATCATCGTTCCGACGCTGTACGGGACGCGCAACTCGCGCCGCTGCAGCACGCGCTCGGTCTCCGCGCAGATGATATGCGCGAGCAAGAGACTGAGAATGTGAACTACGCTGTCCCAGTGACCTCGCAGATCCTTCGAGTGACGGTACTGAATCACCCAATAGCGCAAGAGCAAGGTTAATCATCCTTTTGTCTCGGTTCTCCGGGTCGGCATTCTCGAAGTGGTTCATCAGGTATTTGGCTGCGCCGGTCACAGTCGGGCTGCCATTCAAACGGGCATCAACGGCAATGCTGCGTGCCAGAACGAATGCCTCATGCCGCCGGCCCGAAACACGACCAAGAAGGAAGAGTTTCCTCGCTCTGAAAGCATTGACGATTGGCAAATCACCATAGGTTTCCATTGCTTTGTCAATCAATTCGATAGCCTCTTCATTTTTTTTCTCCCGAATAAGCGCGGTAACCCGCTCTCTGTTCAATCGTCGTGCTTCGTTTTTCCGATCGTTTAACAGTCGTTGTTTCAATGTCGCATGTCTGTTGATGTCCAGTCGCATGCGTTCGACCGGATCCACATGATAGTCATGTTTTCCAGCAACGATTTTAGCTAGTGATTCTGATAGTTCCTCTGGATTCCCTATCCATGCGATCTTGCTGTCAGAATCAACAACAAATACATGAGGAATACCTACCTGGCCAGACGCGATTGACCATGATCGCCACATGGTTCGATCTGCATCGCATACAATGCGCAGGGTGATATCCTTTCCAACGCCATTGAGGAATTTACGTACACCATCCGCAGACTCCGAAAACACACTAATGAAAATGACATTCTTATGCTTACGTTGAAGTTTTTCCATATGTGGAATCAGTCTGATACACGGAGCGCATCGTGTTCCACTGAACTCGATCACGTAAACTGTTCCACGCGAAAGTTTGGTTAGAGCGGTGCCTTGAATGAACTCTCCTGTATTGAACTTCGGTGCATGATCGCCAAGAGTCAGTAATTCCTCGTCGGCGACTACTTCGGAAGTAAAAGAGACCGCTAGGACGCTGGCAGCAATGAGACGAATCATATTGAAACTCCGAAAAATATCGTGGGGTCGGTTCACACTGGACACTTCAATTCAAAACGCCAGTCTACCACATACCATCGTTCCGACGCTCTGTCGGAACGCTTTCTTCGCTTCTATGCAGCATTGTATGTCCGGTTGACGCGGAGCGTCGAAGAGGGCGTTCCCACGCGGAGCGTGGGAACGAGAAAAAAATGGGACGGAACCTCCGGCCTATATCCACCTAATCAGCCTTGTAAGTAGTAAGTCTTTTACGGAGCGTATTGAGATCTCGTTCTACCTCATCCATATACCACT
>JADFOF010000360.1 GCA_022563015.1 Planctomycetota bacterium | reverse complement strand
GGCGTCGAGGTTGTCGAGCATTGAGACGAGTATGGCTTCGGGCGTGGCGGGGATCTTCGCGGCACCGAACTGCAGCTCGCCGTGGTGCGAGAGGATGATGTGCTCGAGGACCATGACGGCGCCGGGTGGGGGCCTGACGCCGGTGTCGCGGATCATCTGCTGAGCCTTGTCGCGGAGCATGATCGCGCCCTCGACGATGTGCCCGATGAGTCGTCCCTGGTCGGTGTAGCTGAAAGTCTGGTCGTACTGGAGCTCGCGGGTCTTGCCCAGATCGTGCAGGAACAGGCCCATCAGAACGAGGTCGCGGTTGATCCGGGGGTACAGCGGGCAGAGGCGGTCGGCGAGATTGAGCAGCTGCAGGGTGTGCTCGCAGAGCCCGCCGAGATAGGCGTGGTGCATGCTCTTGGCCGCCGGGGCTGTGCGGAAGCGGTCCATGAGGTATTCGTCGTCGAGGTAGGCTTTGGCCAGGGCCTTCATCGCCGGGTGCTTGAGCGTGTCCAGGAGCGTGACGACCTCGGCGAACATCTCCTTGGGATCGCGTTTCGAGACGGCGAGGAGCTCGCGCAGCTGCTCGGGTGTGGGGTCGATCGGATCGATGGTGTGGATGATGATCTGGAGCGAGCCCTGGTAGGCCTGTGTCTCGCCGGCGACCCAGACGAAGCCGTCGGTGGGGATGCGGCGGAAGATGGAGTCGTCAACGGACCACATCCGTCCGGCGGCCTCGCCCGTGCGGTCGCTGAGCAGGCAGCGGAGGTATGGCTTGTCGTTGCGTGTGGTGCCGCGCTGGGTGTTGGCGATGGCGAACGCGCCGGTGACGCGTTCGGCGGTGCGCATCTGTGCGATGTATCGGCGTTCGCCGTCGTCGGGCATGGTCTTCTCTTGTGTGGACTCGCTGAACAGGCTTGACATCCGGGATGGTAGCCGCACGGTGGGCGGGTCGCGAGCGCGTCAGGTGGTAGGCACGTCGCCGTGGTTGGCGGTGATGCGCGAGCGGATGCCGCCGCGGCTGCGCCAGTTGGTTGTGACGTGCATCCAGACCGGGTTCATGAGCGCGGCGAGGTCGTCGCGGATGCGGTTGGTGACGGCCTCGTAGAAGATGCCCTCGTCGCGGAAGCTCTGGAGATAGAGCTTGAGGCTCTTGAGTTCGACGCAGGAACCGCCCTTTGAGCCGGGCCTTGGGCAGAAGCGGATCTTCACCACGCCGAAGTCCGGGTGGCCGGTCCTGGGGCACAGCGAGGTGAACTCCTCGGCGATGTGCTCGACGACGAAGGGCGAATCGACGGGTGTGGGGAAGGCTTCGAGCAGCGACGCGTCGGACATGTGCGATGGTATGTCAGCCGTAGCGGCTGAGCAGATTGACCACGCGGGGCTGATCGCGTTTGACTCGGAGCGATCGGCGCAGGGCGCGTACGGCCTTGTCGAGCGAGGCGTGGTCTCGGCGATCGGAGAGGATGTATTTGTTGAGCATGCAGACGCCGACGCCGTTGAGCGCCGGGTAATAGTCGCCGTCGAAATCCAGGGCGCTCTCGAAGTGGGTGAGCGCCTGGTCATAGCGTTTGAGGCGGAAGTTGGCGAAGCCCAGGCGTTCGTACGCGCCCGTGGTCGGCCGGATGGCGACGACCTGTTCGAGCGTCACGGCCATCTCGGCGTAGCGATGCAGCTTGCCCAGGCTGTCCGAGAGGTCCATCAAGAGGGCCGGGGTCAGGTCCATCAACTCGGCGGCCTGCTGCAACTCGATGACGGCCGACTCGTGATCCTCGACCGAGCGATAGAGGCTGGCCAGGTTGCGCCGGGCGTTGGCGTTCTTTGGTCTGATTTCGACGGCCTTGACGGCGAAGGGAATCGCTCTGTCAAACTCGCCGATCTGCGCGTAGGCCGTTCCCACGTGGAGGTTGGCCTCGTAGCTCGCGGGCTGGATGTCCAGCGCGCGGAGGTAGGCGGCGACGGCCTCGACGATCCGGTCCAGAAGGTGCAGCGACAGGCCGTGCTTGTACTGAGCGTCGTAGTTGCGCGGCTCGATGCGAGCGGCGGAGGCGAAGTATGGCTCGGCGTCGGCCCAGTCGCCGTCGTCGGCGTAGAGGTCGCCGATGCCCAGGTAGGCCTCGGTCAGCTCGGCGTTGATCTCGATCGCGCGATGAAACTCGATCAGAGCGCTGTGCCGATCGCCGATCCGTGCGAACGCCCTCGCGTTGTCCATCGCCCCGGACGGGTCCGGCGCGGTGACGGGCAGCATCACAACGGGCTGAGCCTCGGGGGTGCTCTTTGGGCCGCCCCATGAGCAGGCGGAGAGGGTCGGCATCAGGGCGGCCAGACCGACGAGAAGAAACCGGTTTGGGGGGCTGTGTCTCGACATAGAAAGCGCACGGATCCAGAGTCTATTCTACAGCCGGGTGCAGGCATGCCCAGCGGATTGCTTGAAACATAACGCTCCGGGCGGGGCGAAGGTTCACACCTGTGCGGGAAAGGCGGATGGCGCGGTGGGCATTATCGGGCTCAGGCGTCGGCCAGACGGCGCAGGCGACGCAGGTTCAGTGTGTCGAAGGGCGTGCCGGCCGAGGTGTGGCCCTTGGGGGTTTCGAGGATCTTGGGGCGATCTGCCAGGGCGGGGCGATTGACGATGGCGGCGAAGCCCGAGCCCGCCAGCCGCGCGTGCCGGGTGGAGCGGCCGATGGTGCCCTGGCCGATGTGGGCGTGGCGGTCCTTGCGGCTGCCGACGCCGCACTTGGAATCGTTGACATGCACGACCCGCAGGTGTTCGAGGCCGCAGAGGCGGTCGAACTCGTCCAGGGCCTGGTCGGCCGAGGCGCGCGTGGACATGTCG
>JADFOF010000049.1 GCA_022563015.1 Planctomycetota bacterium | reverse complement strand
TGCGCCAACCCGCCGCCAGTGGCGAGCCGTTTGAACCCCCGCTGGGCTCTCGATTCGTGTTACCACTTCTCGAACCAATGCTTTATGGACACCCGCTCACAAACGCGTCCTGGAAGCACAGGAAATCAAAGATGTCGCAGGCGGGGTCGGGATCGCAGTCGCAGGCGTAAGCCTCGCCGAGCAAGAAGCTGTTCTGGAAGCAGAGGAAATCGAAGATGTCGAGCACGCCGGACTGGTCGCAGTCGGCGTAGCAGACGCCGCAATCAGGCAAGAAGATCTTGAACGCGTCGATGCCCGACTCGTTGATGCTCTGCGGGTCGCTGTCGTTGGCGGTGAATCGCATGCGCATGGTCGCGTTGGGCTGAACACCGACAGCGATAATGTCCGCCTCGGTGATGACGTGGGTACGCCATGACAATCCGCCGTCCGTGGTGTGCAGGGCGATCTGCGTCCATGGACCGGCGCCGTTGTCGCTGTTGATTTCCACCAGGAGACGATCGACGCCATTCTGATTGGTGAGTCTGAGGTAGTAGTCGTAGCTGACGGCAAAGCCCGGCGTGGACATGTCAAGCGTCGGCGAGGTCAGACGGACGGCTCCGTCGTCGACGTCGGTGTTTCCAAACTGATTCTGGGTGACATAGCACCGGCCGCTGCCGTCCGAATCGCTGATCGGATCGTACGCCCAGCTCGGATCATTGACGGGCACGCCGCGCTGCCAATCACCCGTGGCCGCCCCGAGGTTCTCAGCCGTCCAGCCGGTGTTCTGCTCGAAATTATCACTAAATACCACGATGGTGCCCACGATGGCGGTCGCGGAGCGGTGGCTGGACGGAGCGTTCAAGGGATGGGTGATGACTTCGCCGGTTGTGGTCTCGGCGCTGACGTAGAAATCAACGACGATGCCGCACGTGAATGCGGGGAAGACAGCGTCATACACATGTGGGCTGATGACGAGCATGTCGATCACCTGGTAGCCCGACCCGTCGTCGTAGTGCAGTCGGCCTGTGCCGGGCATCGGATCCATCTCCGACGGGAGAACCTCGACGCGGAAGCGAGCCCCGCCGCGGGGGTCGATGGTGTCGGGAATGCCCTGCGGGTACTCGAAACTGAGTGGGGTGTTGGTGAGCGACACCGAACCGAGCGAGTTGATCCGTCCGTACCCGAACGTGTCGTCGACGCCCGGCACGCCCAGATCGTCCACGCCCTCCTTGAGGATGGCCTCCACTTCGTCCGGCGTCAGGCCGGGGTCCGCCGACCAGATCAGCGCGATGAGCCCGGCCGTGAGCGGACACGCGAAGCTGGTGCCACTCGCCCCGCCGTATCCGGCGTTGCCGCTGTTTGAGAGCGTATACACGTTCACGCCCGGCGCGACGAGATCGACGAATGGGCCGAAGGCCGAAAAACTCGCCAGCCGGTCGCTCGAATCGGTCGCGCCCACGACGATGAGATCGTCCGCGTCACGATCGCCGAACGTGAGGTTTCGACTATCGTTGCCCGCAGCCCATACCAGCAGACCGCCGATCGACTTGACATACGCGGCGGTGGCGACGACGGTGCCATTGGAAACGCCGGTGTAGCTCACACTCGCCACGCGGTCGCCGCTCTCGATCGATATGCGAGCGGCGTGCGTGAGCACGGCCAGCGACGAGCTTCCGCTGGACACGTTGCTGACACGGAGCATGCGATGGCTCAGCACCTGCCCGACGCCGCTGATGCCGACCCCATTGTCGCCGTTGGCCGCGGCGCACCCCGTGGTCGCGGTGCCGTGCCCGTGGACGGGAGTAATGAGTCCGCCCTGCGATTCCCAGAGCTGGGTCACCGCGTTGTAGCCCTCAAGCCGATGCAGCTGAAGATCCTCGTGCGTCGTGCGCACGCCCGTGTCGCAGATGCCGACGCCGATGCCCGGGGCCCCCACGGTGAAATCCCATGCTGCGCAGGAGTCCAGTCTGTCGGCGTCGTGATGCCACTGCGACGGCAGCCGAGGGTCGTTGGGGCACACAACCGGATAGACGATCCAGTCGGGGTGGGCGTACTGAAAGTTGCCCGTCGCCATGAGAAGATCCGCAAGATCGTTCTCGGTCGTGCCGTCCGGAACCGCGATGATGTACTCGTCGGTCTGCGGGATGTATTCGAGGACGCGGTATTGCTCGATCAGCGCGCGTGCCGAAGCGATCCTCGCCTCGGCCTGGGCCTTGGGCACATCCATGCCGGCCAGGGCGTTGGGCTGCATCGGCCGAACCATCATTCGCCCGGAAAACTCATGGTCGCCCGCGACCGCCTCGAAACGGGGCGGGTCAGCCGCTGAAGCTGCGGACGTGAAGGCCAGACACAGCACGGATAGAACGAATCGACGCATTTCAGTTCTCCTGTTGCAACCATCTCTGGGATCGAGGTCTGTGGGAGTATACACGATTCGTCACGCCGGCCGGAGCGGATCCACACGCGGCGGCGAGATTTGTTCGTCGGGGTTTGAGATCATGGATCCCGGATGACACAGGAGTGGGCAGGTGCCACGCACATGCAAAGACTCAGCCGCGACCGGCAGGGAGTGGTGGTTCGACGACCCATGTCGCGATGGTTACGCCCGGGAGCACTCCCTTCCGGTCGTGCCTCGTTGTCGGAGTGCGATTCCTACGAGAGCGCGCTCCCCTACGAGCCGCGTGCGGCAGGGAGTGGTGGTTCGACGACCCATGTCGCGATGGTCACGCCCCGGAGCACTCCCTCCCGGTCGTGCCTCGTTGTCGGAATGCGATCCCATTCGAGCGCTCGGGCGTCTTCAGATGGGATCGAGCGCGGAGATGCGCTCCCTCCGCGTGCGCCGCGGTTCGCTCACGGACACCCGCTCACAAAGGCATTCTGGAAACACAGAAAGTCAAATATATCGCAGGCCGGGTCGGGATCGCAGTCGCACGCGTACGGCTCGCCGAGCACGAAGCTGTTCTGGAAGCACAGGAAGTCGAAGATGTCCAGCGTCCCGCTGCCGTCGCAGTCCGGGTAGCAGGCCGACGGACAGGAAGAGTCGACCGTGATCGTGCCGACGAGCGTGAGCGGGAAGACCTGGGTCTGCCCCTCGTAGTACGCGGCGAACACGTCGTACCGCCCGGCCGGCAGCGGGTCGAGCGACACGTCCATCGACCACGGCGTGAGTACGAAAAGGCAGAAGGGCGGCACCGGGTCGAGGATGATGCGCACGTTGACGACGTTGCCCACGACATCGGCGCGGGCCAGGTTGGGGATGCACGTGTCCGGCCACTGCCCGCTGAACCGCAGTGTCAACGGCGAGGTCGGGTGCGGGCAGGTGGGATCGACGGTCATGCCCCCGGTGGGCGGCCACCACCACTGGGCGTGGGCGCTCGAGGCGGCCAGGGTCAGGGCGGACAGGACAACGGCGATGCTGGGCACAGAGCGCATTTCTTAGCCCTCCGAACTCGACGGCGCGGCGTCCCGCCGACGGATTCAGCACAAGTGTACCGCGCGGCGGGATTCCACACCAGAGAAATATGGTCGCGAATCGGGCGATCGGCTCGGCAGAGCGACTACTTGTCCCGCCCGAGTAGGCCCCACGCGGTCGTGCCGACCGGCTGCATGCCCCACCGTAGATATCGCCTCACGTTCGGCAGCGTAGTCATCGACGGAAGCCGGGTGATCGCCATGGCGATGCGTGCGCATCGAGAAGGGACCCCCTGCTCGCGCAGGGGGCTCTGTTTGAGATTCCTGTGTCACATATGAATCACGCGGCCCTCGGAGGCCATCGCCGCCTCGTGCACGCTCTCGTGCATGGTCGGGTGCGCGTGCATGGTGATGATGAGCTCTTCGGTGGTGGCTTCGAGCCTGCGCGCGAGGGTCATCTCGGCGATGAGTTCGGTCGCCTGATCGCCCATGATGTGTGCGCCGAGGATCTCGCCGCGCGGCAGACCGCGGATGATCTTGGTCATGCCCTCGGTGTGGCGCGAGGCGATGGCCTTGCCCAGGGACGTGAACGGGAACGACCCGACCTCGTAGTCCGTGCCCTTCTTGAGCCCCTTGTCCTTGAGCGCCTGCTCGGTGTAGCCGACCGATGCGACCTGCGGCTGGCAGTAGGTGCAGCCTGGGATGACGGTGTAGTCGATGGGGATGGGCTCGTGTTCGAGCGTGCCGGCCCGCCATGCGATGCGTTCGACGCAGATGACAGCCTCCTCGCTGGCGACGTGGGCGAGCCACGGCGGTCCGATCACGTCGCCGATCGCGTAGATCCCCGGCAGGTTGGTCTTGTAGTCGTAACGGGCGGGGTCGAGCGGTGCGCCGGGCGCGCCCAGCGGCACGTAGTCGGTCTTGATGTGGTCGCGCACGGTTTCGAGACCGAGCTTGTCGGCGAACAGCCCGTCGTACCGACCCTTGACGCCGATGGCGAGCAGCACCTTGTCGGCCTGGATGGTCTCCTTCTTCTTCTCGTCGGCCTTGCCGTTCTTGTACGGGGCGATGGTGACCTTGACGCCGGTCTTGGTAGTGTCGATCGCGAGCGTGACGTGGCCCGGCTTGAGGATCATGCCGGTCTTCTTGAAGTGTCGGGCCATGGCCTTGGAGATGTCGTGGTCCTCGACGGGGAGGATGCGGTCGAGCATCTCGACGACGGTGACCTCGCACCCGAAGGTGTGGTAGAAGTAGCCGAACTCGATGCCGATGGCGCCCGCCCCGACGACGACGAGTTTCTTGGGCATTTCCTTGTTGAACATGGCCTCGCGCGCGCCCCAGACATGGTCGTCGCCGAACTTCGCGAATGGCAGATCGCGCGCGACCGAGCCGGTTGCGATCATCACGCTGGTCGCGGTGATGGTTTCGCGGACTTTCCCGATCTTGGTCGGGCAGTCCGTGCGTTCAGCCTCGAGGGTGCAGTCGCTGATTTCGATGGTGCAGGGCGTGCTGCCCGACGCCGCGGCGATGATCTTCGCGTTGCCGTCGATATGCTCGATCTTGTTCTTTTTGAGCAGGAATGCGACGCCCTGATTGAGCTTGGCGGCCACGTCGCGGCTGCGCCCGATGATCGTATCCCAGTCAAGGCTCACCGCGCTCATGCCGCCCTTGATCTTGAGCCCCCAGCTCTCGTGCTGGAGGAGCTTCTCGTAGGTCTCCGCGTTGGACAGGAGCGCTTTGCTCGGGATGCACCCCCAGTTGAGACAGACGCCGCCGAGCTTGTCGCGCTCGACGCAGGCGACTTTCATGCCGAGCTGGGCCGCCCGGATGGCGCCCACGTACCCGCCCGGGCCGCTGCCGATGACAACCAGATCGAAGTGACGTGAATCGGCCACTGTGAAGCCCTCGATGTTTCAGGTGTGTGTGGAGCAGCGACGACGCAGGGCGGAGTATAGCGAGCGCGTCGCGGGCGGGCCTCCACACGTGGTGCGATCCGCACGGTGCGCAGAGAGAAACCCTGCACCAACACGGCGTCCACCAAAAAGGTCTGCGCTACGACGGATCGGGCGCATCGCGGTTTGGCCCGCCGTCTCGGGGAGCGCGTCTTCGGCGTCTTCGGCGCCGCCTCTTGCCGGACTTGCTCCCCCCTTCGATCTGACTCCCCCCGTCGCGCGAGGGTGTCGCGTCGGCCGAGGTCGGGCCGGTCGCGGATTGGTCGCGTTGCTTGTCCGGGTCGCCCTCGCGAGCCGTGCGGTCGTGGAGGGGGTGTGCGTCGTCCCCTGACGTGTGTCGGCGCCTGCGCCGCCGCCGTTTCCGGGTTGGCGAATCCGCCAGGCCGGCATCGGCGATCGGCGTTTCGCGCTCGCGTTTGGCGGACGGCTGCGGCTTGCGGTCCCGCACCGGGTCGCGAGGCCGACGCTTTTCTCGACGGGCAGCGGTCACCGGCTCGGGCTTGACCGCAACGGCTGAATCGGGCGGCGAGATATCTTCGATCGGCACCGCCACCTGCGAGTCGTCCTTGTCCAGCTGCACGAGCACGAGCTGGGTGAGGATCTGCGTGCTGATGACCAGCCCGTCGCCGTCGGGCGTGCCGACGCGCGTCTTGCGATTGGGCAGGCGCTTCTTCAGTTCGGTGTAGGTCTGGTCCTCGTACCGGAGGCAGCACATCAATCGTCCGCATCGGCCGGAGATCTTCAGCGGGTCGAGCGTGGCCTTCTGGACCTTGGCCGACCGCATCGAGACCGGCTTGAGCACCTTGAGGAAGTTCTTGCAGCAGCAATACTGCCCGCACTTCTCGTAGTCGGCGACGACGCGCGCCTCGTCGCGCGCGCCCACCTGCCGCATCTCGATCCGTGTGCCGTGCTCGATGCCCAGCTCGCGGATCAGCTCGCGAAAGTCGGTTCGCTCCTCGGCGGTGTAGTAGATCGTGAGGCGTTCTCCGCCGAGGATCGGCTCGGCGTCGACAATGTGCATCGACAGCCCCAGCCGTTCCACACGGCGCCGCGTGTCCAGCTTCATCGGGTGCCTGGACTGCTCGAGCGCCTCCTGCCGGTCCATGTCCTCCATGGTGGCCACGCGCAGCACCCGGCCGTTCGTGTAGAACGGGTAGTCCTTGCCGCCGGAGTTCTTGATGAACTCGAGCAGCTCCTTTCGGCTGACGCTCTTGCCGCAGCCGGCGTTCTGGCAGGTCGTGGTGAGCATCTCGCCCAGCTCGACGCCGCGGAACGTGCGCACGATGAGCTTCGTGCCGCAGCCCGGCTTGATGTCGCCGTTGGTTGGAAACTCGCCGACCAGCTTCATGGCGCCGAAGCGCACCACGAGCGTTTTGGGCGCGCTCAGGGCTTGGTAGGCCTTGCGGTCTTCTTCATATTGCTCGAGATCGGCCTCGAACTGCGGCAGGACGTGGATCGGCATCGCGTCTCTGTGACCGTGGATCGATCAGCGGTGCGCGCGCAAGCCTCGCGGGCGTTCACCGACGGAAAGATCGAATGTCCCGGGCCGGATCTTTGGTGCCGACTCCCCGCCCGGAGTGGAGCCGGTTCCATACGCGATGCGTGGGACGCGAGTCCCCGATGCCGAATCCGTCGAGCCCCGTGTGCGAGACTCGGCGGGCTGATTCATTTTCGTGCCGCCCATCGGCGTGCGTCGAGAAACGTCCGCGACAGGCTCAGCGTCTCGAAGAGCATGATCTCGCGCTGGTTCTGGATCTTGTAAACCAGCAACTCTTCATTGCGTTCGTCCAGCACAAGTATAATCTCGTCCGACGAGCCCTGCGTGGTCATCACGGTGTAGTCGCCGACGGACGCGACCATCTCGGCGTAGGCGGCGTTCCCGCCACCGCGGCCGGCCGCCACCAGGATCATCGCCAGGATGACGAACGCGCTCGCCCACAGGGCTGCCGAAGGCGCCATGCTCGATGCTTGATTTCGGGCCATCTGGTCTCGCTCCATCATTTGCGACCCGGCGTTCGGCTCACGCGACGCGCGTCAGCCGCCAGGTCGCGATAGCCGAGCGGCTGCAGCGACTTCTTGGACTCGAACCAGTACATCGCGATCATCTCCTGGTTCTGCGCGTCGAGGATGATGATCGCATTGGACGGGCCGCCGGTGTACTCGGCGCCGACCATGGTGTAGTTGCCGCGGCCTCGCACGCGATCCGGCTGCGACCCGAAGCCGCCGACCGGTGCCAATACCAGCAGCGCCAGCACGCCCAGCAGCGCGGCGTTCAGTGTGATGAGTGCTCGATGCTGGCGATGGATCATCGGTGCGCTCCAGCCGGTCCGGGCCCGGCGTCAGTCCTGGTGGCCGCGCTTGGTCGGCATGACGCCCACAAACACCACCGCCCCCGCGAGCACCACAGCCGTGGCCAGGCTCTGCGCGATGGGGGCGCGATTGGCCGGCTTCGGTCGCGGCGGCCGAAGATCCAGCAACGGATCGTTCCGCGCGCCCTGCGCCGCTGCGCTTTCGGGCAGCGCCGCCAGCACACCAAGGGCGATCAGGGCCACCGCCGCCGGTCGTCCGGACACTCGCTCGATGTGCCGCAGGTTGCTCATCACGATGATGCTATCTCCCGAGGGAAGTCGTGTAAAGAGTTACCGCTGCGCCACGCTCTCGGTTCCCTCAGATCGCAGCACCAGCGGGCTCGACAGCCGCTCGAACGAGGCCCGTGGCAGATGCACCGTGCCCCACCGCGGGCTGCGCGTCTTCATCTCGCTCGCGTAATCCGTGACCTCGATCCCGCGCAGGGCGTACCAGCGGCCACGAAACTCGAAGATCTCCTCGAACAGGGCACTGGGCGGCGGGGCGTCGCACCAGTACACAAACACGAACATCGCCCGAAACCCGTCGCCGAACAACTCCTCCCACTGCCGGAGCGATTCAACGTCTTCGCGCGTCACCCAGCACTCCAGCCGAGCCCGGCTCGGCCGCCGACTCTGCCCGTTGCCCGAGCGACCGCCGATCTTTCTGCCCTTGATCTCGACCAGCAGATTCATCGGGTCGCCGTAGAGCACGAAATCGAACGACTTCAGCGACAGCGTGCCCTTGGCACGGTTCAGGCGTGAAGAGGTCGATTCCGGGAGCAGCGCCTTGCGGGCCTCGTTCACCGCGACATACGGCACGCGCTGCTCGCGCAGATAGTGCTCGAAGGCTTGTTCGTAATGGTGCCGCCTCTGGGCCATCGCCGGTCCATCGTAACAGATCCGGGCGGCTGGTGGTCAGGGGTCTTTCGGCGTGCGCGACAGGCGGTCGAGGATGATCCCGATCGCGGGGGGCTGATCCGGCTCGCTCCCGGTCAGGACCGCCCTGGCCCGGGCTTCCGCCTCGATGCGGAAGAGCATCCCTCGGTGGCTGCCCGTGACCAGGGGCGCGTCCTCGACGCCTTCGAGCCGGGCCGACCGGGCCGTCACAACCCCGTCGCCAAGCTCCGTCATCAGCTCGTCGATCGAATCGAGCAGGGCGGCCATGTGTGCTTTGCCCAGCAGCGCTCTGAGCACGCGCGACTCGCGGACCCACGACAGCTCGGGCCCCTCGACCGTGGCGATCTCGCCCACCACGGTTGTCAACAGGACCCCTCGGGGCAGGGGTCGGGCGTTCAGCTCAGCCAGGTACGCCGAGCCGGGCAGCAGGTCGGACCCGGCGTCGCCCAGCCCGTCCGACAGGAACGCCAGCAGCTGGCGCGGGTCGTACGAGTCGCTCTGGCGGAACCGCACCAGGTGCTCGCGGATCTCGCCGATGGCGCGCAATCTCGCCCACGGCGAGCCGTGGTTCGGCGTGCCGACCATGATCAGTCGATCCACGTCGGGCAGGTCGTCGTGCCCGTCGGCAAGCCCGCCGTAGATCCCCTCGCGGGTCAGGGCGTCGCGCGCCACGAGCCCACCCATGGAGTGGCCGATGATCTCGATCCGCCGCGTGCCGCTCGCGCGCAGCGCGCCCAGCGATTCGCCGAGCAGGTCCGCCGAGAGCGCGGGCGACTGGTCATTGGGATACTCGAACCGGGCCACAGCGTACCCCGCCTGCACCAGCGCCGGGGCCAGGTCGTCGAACACCTGGCCCGGCTCGTCGAGCCCGTGGATGAGCAGCACGATGTGCTCGGGAGATTCGCCGTCGGCGTGTTGCCAGACCCAGGGTCCGTCCGCCTCGGGCTGAACGTACAGCAGGATGCCCAGGTCGCCGGACTCGGGCTGCACGCCGAGCCAGCGCATGGTGGCGTCGGCAGCCTGCTCCTGCAGCGCCGAGAGCGCGAACTCAACGTCGCCCGGGTCCAGCGCGCTGCCCGATCGATACAGCACGAACACGCCGCCGATGCACGCCGCCGAAGCAAGTGTCAATCCGACTCTCAATCGCTTTCGCCGTTGCGTCATGGCGCACCCCATCTCCGCGATTGTGTTGGGAGATCGTCGGCGTGGGTTTCATTTCTTGCCGTCGCGGTCATCGATCAGCCTCGTGAGAAAATCCTGTTCCGCCTTACGGTATCGCTCGAACGCCTGGTTCAGCGAGATCGAGATCCGCTCGATCTGCTTAGGGTCGATGCTGGCGGTGGGATCCTTGGTGACCGCCACGTGCAGCACCTCGAGCGACTCGCTGGCCGAACGCAAGTCGCTGACCGCCTCGGCGTAGGTCCGCGCCGAGTCGTACAGCAGCTCGTTTTCCAGCTCCTTCCTGACCGGCTGGTAGAGCAATCGCCACGGCGCCCGGCGGACCTCGATCATGGTCATCTTGAGCTGGTCCGACGCCAGGCGCAGATTCGCCACGACCTTGCGCACGCCCGGCCACTCCTCGCGAATCCACGCCATCACCTGCTTGAGATCCGCGTTGAACGTGGCCAGCGTCTCGTTGATGGCGTCGATGGTTTCGCGATCGAACTTTTCGGTGGCCGACTCGACGTTGGCGACGATGTTGTCGAGCCCCTCGCGGTTGTCCGCCAGCGCCGCACGGGCGTCGGTCATGAGCGCTTTCGCCTCGGCCGATCCCTCTTCGAGATTGGCCGAGATCGCGTCCAACCGCTCGGAGGACTGCTCGGCGTTTGCGAGTGTGACCGAGACGTTTTCCGACCATTGCGGATACTGCGCGCGCACGTCGTCGGCGATCGCCTGAACATTGTCGACAACCGTGCGCATCTGATCGATCTGCTCGCTGAGATTGGGCGCGGCGTCGGCGGTGAAGTCCCTGATCTGCTGCGCGACCGCGTCGATGTTGGCGATGAACGCGCGCACCTGGTTCGCCTGGTCCGGGCCGTACCCCGATTGCGCGAGTAGCCGCGGCAGCGCCGGTGCGCCGACCAGCACTTCCGTCCCGGTGAGCTGCGTCGTGCCCGAGCCGACCGAAACGATGTTGAGCGAGCTGACCCCGCCCAGCAGGGGAGATTCGAGCAGCACGCGCGTGCCCTCGAAGAGCTTGACGCTCGAGCGGACGCGGGCGTGCGCCAGAAGCCGAACGGGTGCTCCCGTGTCCGGGTCCGTCTCGATCTCGACGCGTCGCACCGAGCCGCACTCGAACCCGCCGATCGTCAGCAGCGAGCCGGGCTGGAGCCCCGCGGCGCCCTGCTCGATCGTGAACGCGACGATCAAGGGGCGCGTCGCGCCGAAGCTCGCGTCCGAGAGCACGACGCTGGTCGCGATGCCCAGCGACACACCCATGACCACAAACATCCCCGCCAAAACGTTGTTCCGCCTCTGTGATCGTTGCAGTATCAAGAGAAGTCTCCGTGGGTGTCACATCATCGGCGCGTGGGCTCGACACTGGGCGTCGTCTCGACCGGCGTCTCGGGAATGCCCAGCAGATCCTCGGCGTACTGGGTCGCGGCACGTCGTTTCGTGATCGGGCCCTCGGCGTCGCCGCGCAGAAACTGCCGGATCACCGCGTCGCGCTCGCTCAGCCCGTCGCTGGATTCCAGGTTGCGAAGCCGATCGTACCACGCCTTGGGCGCAATCTTGCTCAGCACGTTTTTGTCGAGCATGGCCATGCGGTCCCCGATCGAGAACGCCGAGTCCATCTCGTGCGTCACGACGATCGATGTCACGCCGAGTTTCTTCGACAGGTCGTCGATCAGCCGATCGATCTCGGCGCTGGTGACGGGGTCCAGCCCGGCCGAGGGCTCGTCGTAGAACAGGATCGTCGGGTCCAGCGCCAGCGCCCGCGCCAGCCCGGCACGCTTCTTCATCCCGCCGGAGATCTCCGAGGGCAGCTTGTCCGCGTGCTCGCGCAGGCCGACCAGCTCGAGCTTCATCTTCACCTGGATCTCGATGATCTTGAGGTCCAGCTCCGTGTGCTCGCGCAGGGGCAGAGCCACGTTCTCGGCGATCGTCATCGAGTTGAACAACGCCCCGGCCTGGAACAGGATCCCGAACTTCTTGCGGATCTCGTTCATCTCCCGCTCGCCCAGGCAGCAGATGTCCTGCCCGAACAGGAAAACCTCGCCGCTGTCGGGCCTGAGCGATCCGATCATGTGCCGCAGCAGCGTGCTCTTGCCCGAGCCCGAGCCGCCCATGATGATCATGGTCTCGCCCGCGTAGACGTCCAGGTTGATGCCGTCAAGAACCACGTGCCCGTCGAAGCTCTTGACGAGGTTTCGCACGCTGACGACGGGTTGACCGTTCGGTTCCGGCATGGGGGATCTTATCGCCCGCCGCCGGTCTCGGATCAGCGGTCCGGGTCGTCCGCGCTGGGTCCGCCATCGCCGCCCACGTCGATGTCGCTCAGCCACACCATCGTGCCGTCAGGTCGTTGGTAGCCAAGGTCGCGGATGAACTGCTCGGACCTGTCGCGACGGCTGCTCGCGTCCGGCATGAGCATATACGCGAGCATCGTGCCCTGCTCATAGCTCAGACCAATCGGCATCTCGCCAGCGTTGAAGCCGGTATGCCCCGTGTTCGAGATCGCCGTCATGTACTCCAGCAGCGATCTCGGCCCGGACACGAACCCTCCATAGTCGTCGCGGACCATCTGCCCAAACACCATGATCTGTTCGTCGCTCACCGCTCCGTCAAGCGCCGGCAGGAATCGGGTTCGAGTCTCTGAAACGTCTCCCGCGTCGATCGCCTCAAAGGTCGCCGTTCCCGCATTGGAAAAACTGCCGAATGCGCGCGTCGCGCCAACGATTACCCCTATCCACAGCATCGACGTGAGCAGCCCCAGCACCACGCCGGCAAATGCGAACCCTCTCCCCTTGAGCCGACCGTGCGAGCCCCCGATGAGAAACAGCGCGATCACGCCCAGAAACGCGCCGAACAGTCCAGTCAATACCGGGATGCAGCAGACCATCGAACTGACGAACGAGGCCACCGCCAGGACGCTGGTCCGCGGCTCGGCCGCGGTCTCCAGGTACGTGTCGCCCGCATTCGCGAATGTCGTCATGCCCGCAGCCTATCACCGCTCGTCCAGCAAGGCCACCGCGGCTCCTTGCGGACCCGGCATCGGCTTCGGAGGCAATCCAGCGGCACCCGGTCAACCCGCGTGCTGGATCGCCTCGACCGCCTCGACGATCACGTCCAGCGCCGTGTCGATCTCCTCGTCGGTCGTGAACTTCGACAGGCTCAGGCGGACCGATCGCAGCGCCCGCTCTTCGTCGAGCCCCATCGCCAGCAGCACGGGCGAGGGCTCGAGCGACCCCGACGCGCACGCCGCCCCCCCGGACGCGCACACTCCCCGCTCGCTCAGCGACATCAACAGCGGCTCGGCCGGGACCGGAAAGACGATGTTCGTCGTGTTCCACAG
>JADFOF010000359.1 GCA_022563015.1 Planctomycetota bacterium | reverse complement strand
GCCCTCGTTGGCCCCGCCGTGCAGCGGCCCACGGAGCGATCCGATCGCACCGGTGAGCGCCGAGTACACGTCGCTGAGCGTCGAGATGATGCAGCGAGCGGTGAAGGTCGAGTTGTTGAGCCCGTGGTCGGCGTGCAGGATCATGCAGATGTCGAACGCGCGGGCCATCGTCTCCGTCGCCCGCTCGCCGTTGAGCATGTACAGGAAGTTCTCCGCGAACGAGAGCGACGTATCCGGCTTGATCGGGTCGAGCCCACGCCGATGGCGATCGAAGGCCGCGACCAGCGCCGGGGCAGCCCCGAGCACCTTGATCGCCTTCTTCTGGACGGAATGCACATCGTTGGCGTTGGGGTCCGGGTCGTAGAGCGCCAGTTCAGAGATCTGCGTGCGCAGCACGTGCATGGGCTGGGCGTCTTTGGGGAGCCTGGTGATGTTCGCCATCACCTGCGCCGGGGGCTGATAGCTGCCCCGCAGCTCGGCCTTGAACTGGTCCAGCTCGATCTGAGTCGGCAGGCGCGTGTTCCAGAGCAGGAACACGGTCTCCTCGAAGGAGGAGTTGGCCGAGAGATCGCCGATGGGGATGCCGACGTACTCGAGCACGCCCGCCTGCCCGTCGATGAACGACATGTTGGTCTCGGCGGCGATGACGCCTTCAAGCCCCTTGGAATAGGTGCTCATCACGGTTCGGCCCCCTGGGCTCATGCCCGGTCGGTTTCGCTCGCGCGCTCGCCGGCGCGACTTCTGCTCGCGGTTGCCGCCGTGCGGCCGACTCACCTCCGCGTGCGAGCGACGCACTATAGATGCGCCCCTCCCCCCCGGCCACGCAGGCCCGCCAAACTTCGACTTCACGCGGGCACGGTACGATGGCCCCGTGTTCCTCCCCCTCGGCACAGATCGACCGCTTACCCGCCCGACGCTCATCACCCACGCGCTGATCGGCCTGAACGTCGCTGTCTTCGTCTGGCAGCTCGCCTCCATGACGCCCCAGCTCGGCCTGGGCAACGAGCCCGTCTCACAGATGCTCCGCCTCGAACCGGGACACCTGGCACGGGCGTGGACCCTGGTCACCTACGCCTTTCTCCACGGCGGCTTCATGCACATCGCGGGCAACCTCTTCTTTCTGTGGGCGTTCGGCCCCAACGTCGAGGATCGACTGGGTCGGGCCGGGTTCCTGGGGTTCTACCTCGTCGCCGCCGCCGCCGCCGGCCTGGCGCACGCCGCCGCCACTCCCGCCTCCGTCATCGGCGCCTCGGGCGCGATCGCCGGCGTCACGGGCGCTTACCTCGTTCTTTTCCCACGAACGAAAATCAAGGCCCTCATCGTCTTTTTCATCATCGGCGTCTTCATGATCCCCGCCTCCTGGTTCATCGGGGCTCAGATCTTCTGGAACGTGGTCGTGACCGGGATGGGACGATCCGGCAACGTCGCCACGGTTGCCCACCTGGGCGGGTACGCGTTCGGCTTCGCGGTCGGGTGGGTGCTGCTGGCCGCAAGGATCCTGCCGCGCGAACCCTACGACCTGTTCACCATCTCGAAGCAGGCCAAGCGCCGCCGACAGTTCCGCGAGATCGCCTTCCAGAGCCGACGGCGCAAGCAACGCGTGCTCGAGGGCAAGGAGCGCGGGCCGATGGGCGTGGACGCGGACACGGCCGACCGCATCGCATCCATGCGCGCCGACGTCGCCACCAAGCTCTCTCGTGGTGAGCCCGAGGCGGCGGCCCGGGCGTACCGGCAGCTGCTCGAAGAGCACGGCTCGACGCCCGGTGCCGGTGTCCTCAGTCGCGACAAGCAGTACGAGCTTGCAAACCACTTGTTCCGCCTCGAAGACTACCAGACCGCCGCCATCGCCTACCAGCGCCTGCTCGAAGCCTACCCCAAGCACGACGAATCCGGGCAGATCCGGCTCATGCTCGGCCGCATCAACGCCCGCTACCTCAACGATCCCATCCGCGCCCGGCAACTGCTCAACCAGGCCATCGACGAGCTCGGCGACGAGCAGATGATCGATATGGCCCGCAAAGAACTGGAGGCGCTCGGCTGAGCGGAGCATGAATCGCACGCGCACTAAGATCTGCGGGCTCAGGGATCGCGAGTCGATCGACGCCGCCGTCCGCGCCGGCGCCGACGCCGTCGGGTTCGTCTTCGTCCGGTCGTCGCCGAGGTACATCGACCCGGACCAGGCTGCGCAGCTCATGCTCGGGCTGCCCCCGTTCGTCTCCGCGGTCGGCCTGTTCCAGAACACGCCCATCGACGCCTTCATCGAGATCGAGCGGCGCTGCCCGACGCACTACACGCAGCTGCACGGCACGGAGTCGGTCGAGCTGGTCCGCAAGTGCGGGCCCGCGATCAAGGCTGTCATGTTCGACGCGAACACCATCGCCGACGAGATCGCCCGCTGGAACGAGATCGACGAGGTCGAGGCCCTGCTCGTCGATGGGTCGTGGGGGGGGCAGGGCGTCTCGTTCGACTGGTCCCAAGTCGTCGAGCCTGCACGCGCCCTGCGCAAGCCGCTCATCCTCGCCGGCGGGCTCACCCCCGACAACGTGGGCGAGGCTGTCCGCATGGTCCGTCCCTTCGCCGTCGACGTCTCCAGCGGCGTCGAATCCGAGCGCGGTGTCAAGGATACATCTCTGATCGAGGCGTTCTGCCAGGCGGTGCGCGCCGCGGACGACCACTGAACGCACCCTACATCGCACCTCCGACTCCCTCTCCCCTTGGAGGATTATGCGCCGTTCGGCGCTTGTCAGGGTGGCGCGCGCACAAAGTCGCGCCCATGCTTTGGTTCCTTTTGCACGGGAGAAAAGCATGGAACGCGAACTTTGG
>JADFOF010000358.1 GCA_022563015.1 Planctomycetota bacterium | reverse complement strand
GCATCCACCGCAGCAGACGCCGAAGCCCAGAATCAACAGGTATCTTGCACCAGCGACTCGCATGGCTGATCTCCGATCTACGCGTGAGAGGATATACCAGATCCAACTCGTTGTCACTACGGCGGACGCTGTCATTCCGGATTCATCGGTACCACCCCGGGGTTGGGTGACCCCCCACTGGAAACTTCGGTCCAGTCATGGTGAGAGAATCCTGTCGTCGGGTGTCACTGGCGGTTCATCTTCCAGTGTGAAAGTCTGAGTCAATCGCACCGATGCCTGATGCCCGGTGCCTTTGCGTCGATCCGAACGTCAGCTCAGAGAGCTGACCCACCCTGGCGATCCGACTCGCCCCTTCGCGCTCTTCGTGTCCTTCGCGTTCAAAATATCTCCGCGCACTCTGCGCCGACCCCACGTTCTCTGCGTTCCTCCGGATCGCCGCTCAACTCATGCGGAAATCCCAGCCGCGGCGGTACTTCTTGGTGATGAACGAGTTGGCCAGGTCGCTGTTGGTGAATTGGCCGCTGTTCGCGTCGTAGTACAGCTTGCCGCCGACCTGCTGGGCGATGCAGCCGAGCAGGATCATCTCCGTGAACGGGGCGGCGTACGCGAAGTTGCTCTTGGGATAGTCGTACGGCTTCTGGCCCGTGCACGCCAGGAACCACTCCTTGTGGTGACCCTCGGAGCGCTCGATCTGCTGCCTGGGCGTGCCGTACGCCTCGTGCGCCGACTGGGGCAGGAGGATCGGCGCCTCGCGCGAATCGCCCAGCGCGATCATCTTGCCCCTGGTGCCGATGTAGTACCCGCCCTGATTGGGCAGCGGTTCGTCGCCGGCGAGTTCGGCTGGACGCTCCGGCTTGCGGCCGCCCTCGTACCAGTACATGTCAAACGCGGGGCGGTCGCCGTCGGCCGCGAAGTGGTACCTGACCGTGCCCTCGCTCTGGTACTGATCGGCGCCGTTGATCGCCTCTGAATCGACAAGTTCCATCGAGACGGGTTGGCCGGGCAGCATGGCCCAGTAGATCGGATCGAGATTGTGGCAGGCCATGTCGCCCATGCCGCCGCAGCCGAAGTCCCAGAACCCGCGCCAGTTGAACGGGTGGTAGAGCCCTCCCCAGTCGTCAGCCGGATTGTGTCGGTACGGGCGCAGCGGTGCGGGCCCGATCCATGCGTCCCAGTTCATGTTGGTGGGGATGGCTTCGGAGCCCTCGACGCGCGGCTGGCCCTGACGCCAGATCGGACGGTCGGTCCAGACGTGGGCTTCCTTGAGGTCGCCGATCGCGCCGCCTCGGATGTAGTCGATGGTGACGCGCAGTTTGTCCAGGGCGTGCCCCTGGTTGCCCATCTGCGTGGCGACCTTGTATTTCTTCATGGCTGCTTCGAGCTGGCGACATTCCCAGACGGTGTGCGTCAGCGGCTTCTGGGTGTAGACGTGCTTGCCGAGCATCATGGCGATGATGGTCGCGGGGTAGTGGTGGTGGTCGGGCGTGCCGACCATGACGGCGTCGAATTCCTTGTGGTGGTTGTCGTACATGTCGCGGTAGTCGGTGTAGCCGATCGCGTCGGGCCAGCGGTCGGCGGCGTTGCCCCAGCGGTTGCTGTCGGCGTCGCAGTAGCACGGGCACCCGCAGCCGAACTCTTCCATCTTCGGGATGTGCTGACTGCCGGCGATGCCGCCAACGCCGATGTATGCGACGTTCAGCCTGGCGTTGGAACCCATGATCCGGGCGTACGACGAGGCGGTCATCGACCACGCGGCGGCGGAGCGGCGGAGGTCTGCAGGAACTCTCTTCGGGTGACGTGCAGCGGCATTGGATTGTCTCCATCTTCACCGGCGCGGCCGGCGTGGGAATCGGTTCGCCCGCGCATCCTACACGATTGTCGACGATCCGTGCGCGGCCTGGGGCCTCGATAGCAAGGGACGGGGACAACGGGTGGGGACGGAGGGCTACAGTTTCGCCGATTGTTCGGCAGGAGCGACTCGCAGAAATGGCCCGACTTCACGAGTATCAGGGAAAGGCGCTGCTGGCTGAGCAGGGCATCGCGATCCCGCGCGGCCGGAGCGCGTCGCAAGCCGGGGAGGCGGCCGAGATTGCGGCCGAGATCGGCGGCCCGGTCGTGGTCAAGATCCAGACCTGGACCACGGGGCGGGCGGCGATCGGAGGTGTGAGGTTCGCTGAGACGCCCGGGCAGGCTGCTGCGCACGCCGAAACGCTCCTGTTGATGCGGGTGGGGAACTTCCCCGTCCAGCGCGTGCTGGTCGAGGAGCGTCTGGACATCGCCCGTGAGTTCTTCGTGTCGCTGTTCATCAGCGACGCCGGCCGATCGCCGGTTATCCTGTTCGCCGCGTCCGGTGGGTCGGGCATCGAGCAGCGCGCCTCGGAGGTTCGGCGTCTGTCGTGCGACGTGGTGGAAGGCCCCGGGCGCGGTGAGCTCGCCGAGGCGGTGGCGGAGGCGGGCGTCGGCGCGGCCCAGCACGACATGCTTATCGACGCGGTGCGCAGCGTGTTCGACCTGGCCAAGCGCTGCGACGCGCGATCGATCGAGATCAACCCGCTGGTCATCACCAGCGACGGGCGCGTGGTTGCGGCCGACTGCCGCATGACCATCGACGACTACGCGGTCTTTCGCCAACCAGAACTGGGCATCGACATCGCGCGCGAACTGGACCATCCGCCCACGGCCCTGGAGCGGGCGGCGTACGAGATCGAGCAGGCCGACCACCGCGGCACGTTTTACTTTGTGCAGTTGAATACGGAGGCGGAAGAGAAGGCACCAGGCAATGGGGAAGGCATCAGGCATCAGGCACCGGGCATTGGGAAA
>JADFOF010000048.1 GCA_022563015.1 Planctomycetota bacterium | reverse complement strand
CTCTGGCCGTCACCCGCCGCATTGTCGCAACCTTGAACCGGCGCAAGGAGATCGATCTCAACCTGCGCGACCCGGTCGATCCGGCCTATGACCCGGAACAGTTGAACGGCATTATCCCCCACGACGCTCGAACGCCTTATGACGTGCGCGAGGTCATCGCACGCATGGTCGACGGCAGCGAATTCGACGAGTTCAAAAAACTTTACGGCACCACCTTGGTGTGCGGTTTCGCCCATATTTTCGGCTATCCGGTCGGTATCGTTGCCAATAACGGAATCCTATTTTCCGAATCGGCACTCAAAGCCGCTCACTTCATCGAGCTGTGCGGTCAACGGCGGATCCCTTTAGTGTTCTTGCAGAACATCACCGGCTTTATGGTCGGCGGCAAATACGAAGCCGGCGGTATCGCCAAGGACGGCGCCAAAATGGTCACCGCCGTAGCGACCGTCAACGTGCCGAAATTCACAATCATCATCGGCGGATCCCATGGCGCGGGAAATTACGGCATGTGCGGCCGCGCCTTTGGACCGCGCTTTCTGTTTACATGGCCCAATGCGCGCATTTCCGTCATGGGCGGCGAGCAAGCGGCCACCGTATTGGCCACGGTCAAACGCGACAATATGGAGAAACAGGGCGAAACCCTTTGCCATCACCTGCGCGGTATCCTTTCTGACACCTCCTGACTTATCAATCAGCTGAACTGAAAAAGAGTAACCTCTCACATATTTCATTAGCGATTATCTCAATGTATGGTATCCTGCATTTCTGTCGGCTACCATTCAGTATCGTCCACGGACTCTCATGGAGGGCTACGATGAATCTCGAGAATGATTTCCTTTGTTCGCGGACTTTGCTGGAAGTGGACCACGAACCGGTCTCTTCGCCGGTCGGGGTTTTGGGTCCAGAGCTCCGAGCCGAGAATTATCTTTCGCTTGCGCCCACGTCGATCGGCGACCTCTTCGTAAAGGATCACCTTTCGGGAGAAGAGTTCTTCCTCGATCCGGCAGGTAAGGTCGCTCGCGGGCAGCCCCTCTTCGGGCAATGTCACTACCCACCGGCTTACGCGTTCTTCGGGCTCACCTTCCAAAACACGGTAAGGCGGGGCGATTTTTTTGAGGTGGTGCTTTCACAGGTTTTCAGTATCGGCTGCGATGCCAAGCCGTCGGAGATTTTCGATACGATCAGGCGGCGTAATCCGAGCCCATACGATTTTTTGATAAACCTCGGTGACGAGCAACTCATTGGCGGGTCGCCGGAGATGTTTGTGCGAGTTAAAGGTGATCAGGTCGAGACCTGTCCTATAAGTGGAACGGGGCGGCGTGGGACGGGCCCGCGGCGGTGCGGTCATAGGTCAGATGCTTCTCGAGCACGCACGCGCCGGCAGCGACGGCCATCGCGCCCGTCTCGACCCCGGCCGTGTGGTCGCTGTACCCCACCGGCCCCGCGAAAACCTCGCCGATCGCCGCGATCCCGCCCAGCGATGCGTGCTCGATCGGCGTCGGATAACAACTCACGCACTGCAACAGCGCCACCCGTTCGCCCGCTCGCTTGAGCCACCCCACCGCACGCTCGACCTCGGCCAGCGTGCTCGCCCCGGTGCTGACGATCATGGGCCCGCCCGTCGCCGCGATCTCGTCCAGCAGCGGCCTGTTGATGATGTCCGGGCTGGCCGTCTTGTACGCGTCCCACCCCAGGCTTCGCGCTTCGCCCACCAATTCGACGCTGAACACCGTCACGATCGCGTGCAGCCGAAGCTCGTGGATCACGCCCACGACGGGCGTCATCTGCTCGACACTCAGCTCCAGCCGCCGGAGCATCCCGATCGGATCCGTCTCGCCCGCGCTCTCCTGGTACGCCGCCAGCTTCGCCGACCTGCTCAAAAGCAGATCGGTCTTGAAAAGCTGGAGCTTCACCGCGTCGGCGCCCGCGTCCCGGGCCATTCGCGCCAGCGTCAACGCTCGCTCGACCGAGCCGTCGTGGTTCACGCCGATCTCGGCGATGACGTAGGGCGGATGGTTCGGCCCGATCTCGCGGTCGCCGATTCGCATGATGCACACGGTATGCAAGTCAGACGATCCACGCCCGCGCACATGCACCGCACGAGCGGGCGCCGGCGCGTCATCACATCGATGTCCCGTCGAAATGTCCGCCAGACGCCGAGTCTGAGTCCGCGAAGGCTCGGATAGCGCTGGTGACGAGCGAGATCCGAGCCTTCACCCGCAGCGGGCTCAGACTCGGCGTCCGTCGCAAACGAGCCCTGGGCGCGAGCACAGGGTGTCAGACGCGCCGGATACACAACACTCTTCGCTCGCGCGAAGGGCTCGTCATCAGACTTTGCGTCCGTTCAGGTGCAGACGCGACGCGCTGATCGAGAAAGCTCTAATGCGCCGTTTGGCGCAGGACTGCGTCAGCGATGACCAGGTCGATCGGTGCGTCGATGTCGATCACATCGCCCTCGCGCGTGAGCACGCCGCGCCGATCACGCCCGAAAAAGGCGTGCGGCCCCGGCGCGATGCCCTCGATCTCGAGCAGCAGCGCACGCCGCGTCAGCGCGATCACACCGCCGTCGGGCACGTACGCCGCCGGCAGATCCTGACGACGATGCACGCCGTGGTTCAGCACCGCCCCCTCCCAAGGCTCGGTCGCGCCGGACGATTCGTCGACCCTGGCCGTCCACCACGGATGGTGCTTGCCCACGGGCGCGTAGCTCTGCACGCTGTCGCACCGCGTAGAGTCGAGCATCGAGACCGCGCGATCGATCAACCCCGCCGGCCGCACCGGCACGTTGCCGTACAGCAGCACGATCACGTCCATCGCCCCGTCCGGGTCGACGCTCTGCACGACCTCCCTGGCCGCATCGTCCACCGTGGCCGTGTCCGTCGCCAACTCCGGCGATCGGTCGTGAACCTCCACGCCAAGGCCTCGGGTCACACGCGCGACCTCTTCAGAATCAGTCGATACCACGACACGACCCACCGACGACGACGCCCTCGCCGCCTCGATCGTCCACGCGACGCAGGGCTTGCCGCCGACCTCGGCGACGTTCTTGCCGGGCACGCCCTTGCTGCCGCCGCGCGCCAGGATGATCGCAAGCGCCCCCACGGTCAGACCGTTGCAGCCAGTCGCTCGCCGACGGCCGACCGAGGCTCGGCCACGCTCGACCGCCTCGCGTCCAGCACGCTCCGCCACACGTCGGCCAGCCGCTCGCGCGTCACATCGCCCACAGTCGGCGAGCCCGGCATCTGCGAGACCGTCGCGCGACCATCACTTCGGATGAACAACTCGCACGCGTCCAGCCGTCGGCTCGCCTCGCGCGGCAAAGGCAACGGCTCGATCCGCTCGCCAGCCATCACCACCGGCAAGGGATCGATCACCGCGCACCCGGCCCGCATGATCCACCGGTCGAAGAACGGCTCGATCTGCTCGTACACCGCGTCGCAACGCGTGATCCGCGGCACGATCCACACCAGCGGCAGACCACCAACGCTCGGCCGGCGCTCGAGCAACGTCTCGACATTCGCCCGCACCTGCTCGAAGTGATCCACGCCCGCGATGTCTCGATACGTCTGCGCATCGTCGGCCAGCAGGTCGATGCTGACCACGCCCGCCCCGCACGCCAGCAGCCTCTCGACCGCCGCGCCGTCGCAGATCAGGTCCGTGCGCACGTGGACCGCCGCGCCCGCCTGCGTGGCAATCGACACGATCTCCTCCCAGCAATCGTGCAGCAGCGGGTCGCCGTTGCCGCCCAGCGTCACCGCGGCGTCGGGCCTGGCGGCGCACAGCTCCGCGAGCATCGGCTCGATCCACGCACGCGCCGCGTCGGCACGCTGCCGCGTGTCCAGCCAACGCTCGCGAATCCCGCCCGTCAGCCGACGCGTGCACAGCTCGATCGTCACCTGCTGCGGATACGCCGGATCACCGGCACGATCGCGGATCGACGCCGCAAGTTCGATCGCACCGCCCTGCTCAAGATCGACCCCGTCGAAGAGCCGCCGCGAGTCCGGCGTGTCCGCGATGCACCGCAGCCCGAGGTCGCGCAGCACCGGGTCCGTGCGCACGCACAGCGGCTTGACGATCGGGTCCGGCAGCGGGCGGATCGGCACATACCCGAGCAGCCCGCCGATCGTCGCGAACGCGCCCCCGCCGTCCGCCTCGTCGGCCATCTCGCGCACCAGCGACCGCGCGATCAGACACGGCGCCAGCCCCGGCGCCACGTGCGCAAAGACGATCTTGTGCCATTCGGGAGACTCAAGATGCCGACCAACCACCCGGTCTGTCAGCCCTGGATCGATCATCGCCCAGTCGGGCCCGAGCACCACCGCGGCGTCGATGTCCAGGCGATCCATCGCGTCCGCGAACAGCTTGGGGTCGAACACCTCGTCATAGCACGTCAGCGAGCCCAGCGAACCGCGCCAGCACGCCGACGACCAGCGCCGGGCTGCCCCCACCGCCCGCGCCCTGTCGCCCAGCGCGCCCCTGGGCGTGCGCACGAACTCGACGTGCAGCCCGTCCGGGACGCGCCCCGCGATCGCGCGGACCGTCTCCGGCTCGTCCGTCAGGATCGCGACGTTCGAGATGGTTTCGCACCGCGCCAGCCGCCCGAGTGTGAGCCGAAGCACGTTCACGCCCGCAATCTCGCACGAACCGAGCTTTCGCCGCACACCCAGCCCGCTCACGTTCACGTCCACCGGGATCACCGCCCACACGCGGCGCCCGGAGATGGACACCGCGGCAGCGCCGTGGTCGGACCCGAGCGAATCGGCCTCCTCGACCGCCTTGTCGCGCGTGATCTTGGTCGCCCCATTCAGCGACGCCAGCGCGTCGTCGAGCATCGTCACCAGCTGATCCGCCGCGTCGCCCAGCCAACTCACGTTCTTGATGTCGCGCTCGATCTGCTTCTTCTGGAGTTCCAGCGGCGACATATCCTCGGCCAGCGAGATCTCGCGGTCCGCGCGAATCCGGTTCAGCGCCCCCGTCTGGTTCAGCTGCTGCACCAGCGAGTACGCCGGGTCAACCCTGCGAACACGCTCCTTGATCACGTGCACGCGCCTGATGAGCTCGTTCACCTTCGCCTTGTCCGCGTGGTTGGCGAGCATCCTCTTCAGCAGCCGCCTCGCGTCCGCGCTGTGCGAAGACACCCGCGAAACGTCGCGCCGAACCATACGAATGCGCGCGGCCACGTGCGCCAGCTCGCTGCGCGGCCGCGCCGGCGGCGTCTCGGGCAGCGAGAGCGGCGTCTCGGGCATGAACCGATCGAGCGCACCCGCCAGCGTCATGGTTTCCGTGTGCCGCTTCACCACACCGCCCTCGGTCGCGTCGATCACGCGCAATCCTCGCCCGGTATCGGCCAGGAAGTCGCGCTCGAACTGCGTCAGGTACGCCAGCATCTGCTCGTCGGTGTAGATGGGCCTGCCCAGCGTGTCCTCGGCCCGGTGCAGCGTGCGCCGCCCGCGAACGATCCGCTGCCACTCCATCATCTCCAGCGTGTTGAACGCGTTGAGTTCACTCGACCAGACACGGTGGATCGCCGCCCCGGCCGCGTAATACTGCCCGTCCGTGAACCCGAGGTCCTGCCCGATCAGGATGACCGGGTCGCACCCGAGATACCGCCCCAGGTAATACGCCAGGTGCGCCACCGTCGCGCCGGGCGTGATCGCCCCCTTGTCCGCGACGAAATCCGCGCCCAGCAGGCTGCGCAGGTACCGGTCGCCCGGCACGCGGATCCGGCCGGGATACGCGTCCAGGATGGCCGGGTTGGCCTTGGCCTCCGCCACCAGCGTCACGCCCTCGACATCCGCCGCGCTCAGCCCCTCGTAAAAACGCGCGCTGATCTCGTGGAAATCCAGCGCGGTGACGAAGTGCGGCTTGATGCCCGCGTCCAGCATCGGCCCAAGCACCGTCTGCGCCGCGATGATCACGAACCGCTCGCGCACACGCTCGCCCGCCAGCAGGTGCATGTTGCGGCGCAGGCTCGGCCCGGCCGAGACCACGATCGCAGGCCGACCCTCGCAGCACCCCTCCAGCTCCGCCACACCGGGCGCCAGCGTGTAGTGGTCCACGTTCTGCAGAAAGTTGCGCTGGGTCGTCTCCACCTTCACCAGCGTGCTCATGATGTTGGTGCGGATGGCACGGATCACGCGCGTCAACTGCTCGCCGAACTCCCCGGCGGCCCGTCCCAGCCGCGGTCGGCTCGGCTCGTGACGCATCACCTCCGTCCCCAGCACCACGATCGGCTCCACCCCGTGCAGCAGAGCCGAGATCATCCCCGCGTCCTGCGCGTCCGTCAACAACACGAAGGTCGTCTGGTCGATCCACGTCGAGTGGTCGATGCGTTCGAGCACGGCCCGCAGCAGCCCGATGTCCGGCTCGAAGCACATCACGACACCCGTCTTCTTCAATCGCCGCGCCACCGCCCCCACATGGTGCCCCACGCCGAACCCCAGCACCGCCACGGCCGCGTCCTTCACCGGGTCGAAAGCCCGGAGGAACCACTCAGCCTCGGGCAGCGGCTCGCCCGTCTCGGGATCGAAGCGTTCGACGATCTGCTTTAAGGTCGAGGCGAAGCGCTCGGCCTCGGCCAGCGGCCGACGCACGCTCGCCAGCGATCGAACCTCGTCCCCCACACCGATCGTCGCGCTCAGCACCTTGCCATTGTCCGAATCGTCGTCGGTCTCGACAAACTCGATATCCTTGCGCGGCACGGCGCGCTCGATCAACTCCGCCGCGTGAGCGCACGTTCGCCCGATCGCCACGAGATTCTTCCGAAGGACTGATCCGCCCGAGGCGGACGGCGTTCCCACATACACAGCCCCGCCCAACGGGGCGTCGTCAATGAGGAACTCGCCGTCGAACGCCGATGTGCCGGAGATCAACGCGCCCTCTCGACCCTCGCCCTCCGCCTCGGATCCGCCAGCGTCCATGCCGCGAGTCCTTTCCGTAACAGGAATTCGAATAGCCACATCAACCTGCGGGATCGCGCTCGTGTGCCACCCGCTGTGTCAGACTCAGGCACGTTTGTCACGCTGGCAAAGGTGTCGCCCCCGATACCTCGCACAGCGTCCTCCGTATCAAGGAATGGCGTCACTGTCACAACCGTTAGTTCATCAGTGAATGGACGATCTTCAGGGAACAAGATCGACTGCGTTTTGAGTGGCTTTATCTGAGGGTATGGAGTGTTGGAACCACCTGCGCTCATGCCGCGAACCCTCCTGCGGGACAATTCGTCCCGAGTCTATATCTGGGCCGAGCGCCTCGCGCGGACGCACCGAGTGCGCACGAACCCCTTGCCAATGTTCATCGGCCGTGTGCAAGTCGCAAGGTCACATAATGAGGCCGTTCATGCTCGTGCCCACGCAGTTCTTCAACGATCAGCCGCCGCCCGCAGCCCTGCCCGGCTCGCCGCTGTTCGACCGCCTCGTGCTCGAGCGACCGCTCGTGCTGCTGGTCGCGCTGTGCGCCGCGGCCGGGTTCACGCTCATGGTCGCAATCGCGAGGGATCAACGGCGGACCGGGGCCACCATCGCCGCGCTGCTCCTGCTCGCAGCCGCGGGCGTGTTCGTCCTCTCGGCGCTGGTCCAGACCCCGCGCGAGGCCCTCGCAGCCAGGACCCGCACCCTGATCGCCGCCCTGGCCACGGTCGACACCCCCGCCCTGGACGACCTGCTCGCCGACAACGCCGTCATGCGCTACGCCTTCGCCCGCCGCGGCATCGGCAAGGACGCCATCATCACACACGTCCAGCGCTATCTGGGCGGCGAGTACGCACTGGCGAGCCATTCTGTGCGGGAAATGCAGGCGACGCTGGTCGGCCCGCGCGTCGGCCGAACACAGGTGCGCGTCCGCGCGATCTCACGGGCCGGCCCGCGCCTCACCTCGTGGTGGCTGCTCGACTGGACCCGAGGCGACGACCAGGCCTGGCGCGTCACGCAGATAACGCCGCTGCACCCGCTCATCCGGGCCTCACCACGATGAGCCCGGGATCGCGATCAGGTCCGTCCGCTGCACCACCTCGCTCCCGTCGCGGCTGACGCCCGGCAGCAGGATCGTCCTGCCGTTGAGCAGCAGGTGCGGGAACCGCCCCTTGAGTTCACGCAGTCGGCTGCTCTGGTGGATCGTCTTTCGCCCGTCGCTGTCGAAGTCGATCCGGTAGTCCGCGTCCCCGAACACGCCGATCGTCACCGAGCTGGTATTGGCGCCGTGATGGTAAAACGCCAGCTCACCCTCGCGCCGCAGCTGCACCGTGCCCTGCTCGGCCGCCTCGCGGAACAGGGCCAGATCGGCCCGCGTCGGCTGCTCCCGGTCCGCACGACCGTACACGATGACCTGGAGCGAATACCGGGCCTTGTCGCCGAAACGCTGCCTGATATTCAGCAGGTTGAAATCCGGGTACGAGCCCAGGTCGGCCTGCGAGGGCGGCGCCAGCACCGCCGACGCGAACGGCCGGATCCCGCGCCACTCGATCGACTTCACCCGCGCCAGGTCGCTCAGGGCCTCGGGATCGTCCGGCCCGGCGTACCGCCCGTAGCCCAGCACGATCCGCTCGCCGCGCTCCTCCATGAACGCCGCGCTCAGCCCCGTCGCGCGCACACGCTCCAGCGCCAAAGCCGCCTGATTCCGCACCTCGACACGCCTCTGCGCCGTCAGCCCCTCCCCGAGCTCGTACGCCACGATCACGATCGACCACTGGTCAGCCCGGGCGCCACCCGCCGCCCCGCCCCCCCCGAACAGCTCGCGGCCCTCGATCGAAAGGCGCTCGCCGGCCCCATCGCTTTGACAGCCCGCCAGCCCCCAGATCGTCGCCGCCAACGCCAAAGACAGCCCTCGAATCCACATCCCGATCACAACCCTATTCTGAGCAACCGTCATCCTGGACATGCCGACCCCCGAACTCGAGAAAAAGTGTCCCAAACCACCGGCGGTCCACCTCCCCGTTATCGACTCTAAACCTAGACCCGATACTGGCTTACAACCACCGACCACGCCCGTCGAATCTTTCAAGCCTTCTCGCTCGCCCCGTCGATACTCTGCACGGCAGGAAAGGGAAACGACACCCTGACCGGGGGCGGATGTTTCGGCCCCGAACGCACGGATTCGCGACGTCTCTCTGAGAGGATATCGGCGTCATGACGGATGTATCTCCCGCCTCATTTTTCACCGCCGGACGCGTCGAGCAGCGCCACGCCGATCCGCAACGCCGCCCCATCGTCCAGCACCCCGATCCCCTGCGCCAGGCTTCGGACCGCGTCGAGCTGTCCGCCCGCTCCCGCTATCTCGCCCAACTGCGCGATCTCCCCGCCGTCCGCGCCGAACTCGTCGACCGCGTCCGGCAGGAGATCGCCTCGGGCCGATACGACACCCCCACACGCTTCGAGCAGGCCCTCGAACACCTCCCCGAAGACCTCGACTTCATCGCCTAGCCCACCCACACCGACTTCACCTTGCAGCGCGGCGTCGACATCAGTCGGCGCCGTCGTTGTTGGGTCGGCCGGGTCGTCACCCTCGGCCTGGACCGGTCCGGCCAACGCGTACACCGCGCCCACCAGCCCGCGCACCACCGCTGTAAAACGCGCCGCGTCCAGCGTCCCCACCGCGTCCGTGCCCGTGTGATAGTGCGGATTGCGGAAGTTCGCCGTGTCCGTCACCATCACCGCAGCCACCCCCGCCAGCAGAAACGCCGCGTGATCCGACCGCATCATGTCCGGCAGCGGGATGGGCGAGAAATCCGCCAGCCACACCTTCGCACCCGGCGACGCCTCCACCATCGCGTCCACCACGCTCTGGTTGAACCGGTGATGCCCCAATAGCCCGACCACAGCGATGAAGTCCCCCACCGTCGGCGGCTCGAACACGCCCGGGATCGCCTTGATCGGGCTGGTCTGACTCCCGGGCTCATCCGTGAAATATCCCAGCATGTCCAGGCAGATCATGCCGACGACCCGCTCGCCCCCGTCATCTTCATCCGCCCGGGCCTGCACCATCTGCGCGACGTGGTAGAACGACCCCACCATGCCGAGCTCTTCCAGGTTGAACAGGCACAGCCGAACCGTCCGGCGCATGGGCCTTTCCCGCAGAATCCGGGCGATTTCGAGCACCGCCGCCACACCCGTCCCGTCGTCGTCCGCCCCGGGCGACCCGACCACCGCGTCGAAATGGGCGCTGACCACGAGCACCTCGGACGCCTGATCCGTCCCCGGCAGATCGACGATCACGTTGCAATACCGCGCCGACTCCGGCCCATCCTTGGAGCCGCCCGGCAAGTCGATCGGCTCGAGCCGTGGCGATAGGCCCAGCTTCTCGAACGCGTCGAACAACTGCTGCTGCGCCTCGAGCAGGTTGGCCCGGCTCTGCTCGTCGCCACGGGCCGCCCTGGGCGCGGGCAGCCCGCGGATCGACGCGAGCAGCCGATCCTGATCCACCTCCGCCGCCGGCCCCTGGTCCTGCCCCAGCGCGGTCGTCGCGCACAGAACCGCCCAGATCATCGTGCCGGCCAAGCGCGTGCCCATCGAACCAAGGTTACTCCACCCCAAGGCCCCGCGACGACCCGCGCTCCCCTACGAGCCCTTCGCGCGAGCGAAGAGTGTTGTGTGTCCGGCGCGTCTGACACCCTGTGCTCGCGCCCAGGGCTCGTTCACGACGGACACCATCTGTGCGCTGTTTCGTGGTCATGCGCAGGTGCCAGCCGACTTTCGTGCCGACCGCCCGTACCCTTGTCCTGGATCCATGCCCGGGATGAGCGGGTTGTCCAGCGAATCCCAGGGTTGATCCGGTGGCACACGGGTCCTTGAAAGGGGGAATGGGGATGATGCGCACACGAAAAGCGGGGTTGGGAGGGATTGCACGCCTCGTGGTAATCGTCACGGCGGCCGCAGCGCTGGCCGGCTGCGCCGTCGGCGAGGGCTTCGAGCGGTTCCGCAGCGAACTCGTGCAGCTGCGCGCGCAGCTCGCCTCGGACCAGCGGGCCTGGCAAAGTCGGCTCAGCGCGATGGACCCGGACGATCCACGCCGGGGAGGGATCCGGGCGGAGCTTTCCATCGCCACAGCCCAGCTGGCCGCGGTCGACGCCGCTGTCGCCCACGCGGATCTGATCGAAGCCGAGGCTGCGCACCCCACCGATCCGATCTCTCGGCTGATCGGAGCGGTCGTGCCGTGGCTCCCCGAGCCCGTCCGGACCCCGCTGGTGCTGACAGCTGCCCTGGTGGCGACCGGGGTCCGGGCCCGGCAGCTCAAGAAGGGCGCCGCCTCCATCGCCGCCAGCATCCGCCGGGTCATGCACGACGATCCGCAGCTGGCCGAAGCGTTCGGCAAGCACGCCACCACGCTTCGATCCATCCAGACGCCCACCGCAGCGAGGATCGTGGACGAACTGGACCCGGCACGCAAGCTGCTCCGCCTCCCGATCTGAACCCGCGCACAAAAAAGCCCGGGCATCCCAATGCCCGGGTTCCGGGCTTTGTCGGGCGCACAGGCGCGGATTAGCGCTTGGAGAACTGGAACCGCTTGCGGGCGCCGGGTTGGCCGTACTTCTTGCGCTCGACCTCGCGGGCGTCGCGGGTCAGGAACCCCGCCTCGCGCAGGGCGGTCTCCAGCGTCGGGTCGTAGTTGCGCAGAGCCCTCGAGATTCCCAGCAGAACCGCCCCGGCCTGCCCCATGTATCCCCCGCCGTGCAGGCGGATGATCAGGTCCATCTTGCCGAAGGTGTCGGTGAGTTTGAGCGGGGCGAAGCAGTCGGCGCGATCGCGTTCTTCGGCGAAGTATTCATCGACGGTCTTGAACTTCTTGCGGTTGAGCTGGATCTTGATCCCGCCGGTGCCGTCGTTGTTGGGCTTCATGCGAACCCGTGCGACAGCGGTCTTTCGGCGGCCGGTGCCCCACCACCAGCCGTGACGGTCGGCGGGGACCGGATCGCGGAGTTCGCGCACCATTTGCTTGCCCACGTCGCCGAAGCCGGACGTTTCGGAGATCCCGGGAAGGGGAACAGTCTGTTCGGTCTGCTCACTCATCGACATTGGTTCCTCAGACGACCATCTCGGCGGGCTGCTGTGCCTGGTGCGGGTGCTCGGATTCGGCGTAGACCTTGAGTTTCTTGAGCATGACCCGGCCGAGTCGGCTCTTGGGGAGCATGCGTCGGACGGCGTCCTCGATGAGGCGCTCGGGCTGGCGCTGGCGGACTCTGCCGAAGGTCTCGACCTTGAGCCCGCCCGGGTGGCGTGTGTAGCGGGTCTTGAGCTTTTGCTCGGCCTTTTTGCCGGTCAGACCGACCTTTCGCGCGTTGGTGACCACGACGAAATCGCCGCAGTCCACATGGGGCGTGTACTCGGGGCGGTGCTTTCCCATGAGGACGACGGCCACGTCCGAGGCCAGCCGACCCAGGGACACGCCCGTCGCGTCCACGACGTGCCACTTTTTGGTCACCTCTCCGGCTTTGGCGAAGTAAGTCTGTCGACGCATCGTGGCACCTCCTCGGCGACGGGCCGAGCGGACGGGCCGACTGGATCGGCCTTCGAGTCGCCGCCTACCGGGCGGGGCGGGTCGGCCTGGGCGGAGATCCCTCCCACCGAGGCGGACAAAGTTCCATCTGGTTTTCGTCAGCCGGGCTTCGGCTCCGTGACGGGCAAGGGTAGAGCCGACCGTTTGGATGTCAAGACAGCCGATCCGGGCAAGTCGTGTGCCCGGCGGACTTGGCTGGGACCACCGGGCGGCCGATGATCCCCCAATGCCTGAAGACCCACGAGATGAACCCCCCGGCCCGGCGACGCAGATCAGTGAGCCCAGCCGCGTGCCCGGGCGGGATCCTGGCAGTTCCCGTGCGGCGCTGGTCGCATGGGCTGTGGTCATCCCGCTGCTGCTGGTGACGGTGATTCTGCAACGACCGAAGGCCGAGCCGACCGAGCAGCCGCCACAGGCCGACGCGGAGGAATCGGCCGCCGCCGAGATCGCGCCCCCGGCGTGGACGGACACGTTCACTCTCACCGCCAAGGTGTTCCTCAAGGTCGCGCACCTCGGGTCGGATGACATTGGGTCGGACGCGGGTATGGCCGAGCTGGTTGAGAAACGGCTGAGTGCATCGGCTGCGACGCCGGCTGACAAGGTGCGGCTGGCGGTGACTTTCTATGAGCTCGGGCTGGACGAGACGGCCGGGCGCGTCCTCGACGGGCTGGTCGAGACGCTCGACGACGGATCGCCGCTGCGCATCGACGCGGACATCGTGCGGGCGGCGTACAGCGACGAGCCCCTGCCCGAGGGTGCGGACAGCGAGGCGTTTGTCGATCGGCACGCGTGGTTCGCCGACCTGGCCCT
>JADFOF010000357.1 GCA_022563015.1 Planctomycetota bacterium | reverse complement strand
CGGGTCTGGGCCAGCCTGGCGCGCACTGTGGTGCGCAGGGCGGCGGGTTCAAACGGGCTGGCTGGCGACATGATTGAGGTCGCCGTGATCGCCGTTGATGTCGCGGCGCACTCCCCTCACCTCGCCGACCTGCGGTCGGCATTTCCTCTCCCCGGGGGAGAGGATGCCCTGATGCCCAGTGCCTGATGCCTGATGCCTGGTGCCTAATGCCTGATGCCTCATGTCTTCCCCCACACACCCGTCAGCCGCGTGTCCTCTTGTCGCACGCCTTCGCCGGGCACGAACGGGAACGGCGCGAGCGGATGAAACCAGTACGACCCCCACCGCCGTGACATGAGCGCCTCCGCACGCGGCTGCAAACTATTCACGATCGACTCGACGGCTGCGCCGCGGCACGACGGATGTGCCGTCAGCCACACCCGCGCCGCATCGCTGGACGACAGCCCCCCCGCTTCCGCGGCCACGCACTCCAGGTACGCATCCGCCTCGGGGTGCAATCGAAGCTCGGTGTTCGTCGAGAGGTGGTTGCTCAGGTGCTTCTGAAGCGAATCCAGGTACGCCATCAGACCGGCCGCGGGCACGACCGCCCCGAGCACCACGAGCACGCCGCCCGGCCTGAGCGCGTCCCACATCGCCGCGATCACTCCCGCCGGATCCGCCTCGCGCACGAGCACATCGTCGACGACCGCGACATCCACCGCCCTGTCATATTCGGTGGAAACCATTTCCACGCGTCGAAACACGCGTCCCAGATCCGCCTCCAGCGCAGCCGGATCCATGCTCCGGGCAAGAACCCGGACGTGTCCGCCCGCCGTCCGCCGAGCAAGGCGCAGGGCCGCTCTGGCGTGCGGCTCGCCCAACTCACGCAATTCCGCGCGCGCCGTCGTACAACCACGAGCCGGTATGCGCCCTTCACCCGCATCCGGCTTCACCCGCTCGCCCGATCGAACGAGATCCCATCGCGCGATGAACGCATCCGCGACGCGCAGCTTCTCGCGCATCGCCTCAAGCTCCGCCCGCACCTGTTCCGCCTCATCGCCGAGCATGCCGCCATGCTCGTCCAGCACGCAAAACGACACGTCGAGCATCGACCGCACCACGGCCCGGTTGTCCGCGCTCTTTTGCCCCTCGTGCACGCGCAGGCACGCAATCGGCCGGTCGAACGCCTCGAACCGCGCCCCCGACAGCGCCAACTCGACCCACAACTCGTGGTCCATCGAGTAGTGGTTCTGGACGTTCAGCCCGCCCAGCTCGCGAAACTTCGACAGGCGAAAGAACGCCTCGGGCTGACAGATCAGCCGCCCGTTGAACCACTGTGACCGCAGCCTGAGCAGGTTGGCCGCGCTCATCGGCTCGGGCGGACGCGGATCCCACACCGTCGCGCCTTCGAGATCCACGAACCTGCACCGCCCCACCAGCACGTCCGCCCCGGGTCGCCGCTCGATCTCGCTCAGCACCGCTGCCAGCGCTCCCGGTTCGTACCAGTCGTCCGCGTTCAGCCATGTGGCAAAGGTTCCCCGCGCTTTCGCCAGCCCGCGGTTGATCGCGTCGGACTGCCCCGCGTCGGGGGCCGACTCCCAGTGCGCGACCAACGCTGGATGAGCCCGGGCGTGCTCGGCGATGATCTCGGCCGACCCGTCCGTGCTCCCGCCGTCCATGATGATGTGCTCGATCGTGCCGTCCGCGACCTCCTGCGACGAGACCGACTCCAGGCACGCCCGCACCCACCGCGCCTGGTTCAGACAAGGCGTCACGATGGACAGGACGGGCTCAGCCACGGCTCGGCTGTGAGTGTACGGCCGATATCATCCGGCACCGTCCCGCCAAGCCCCCACCGGAGCAATGCGTGCTCGCCGACCTGTACCGCAACCGCAGCTACATCTGGCGCACCGCCTGGGCCGACGTGCGCCACCGCTACGCCGGCTCGGCTGCGGGCGTCATGTGGAACGTCCTTCAGCCCCTCTCGCTCATACTGGTCTTTTCCGTCATCTTCACGCAGGTGATCGACCGCGGTGTGCTGGGCCAGGACGCCCTTGGCATCGCCTATCCCGTCTACCTCTGCAGCGGGCTGCTGCCGTGGCTGGCGCTGTCGGAGTGTCTCTCGCGCGGCACGCTTGCCCTGACGCAGAGCGCCGGGTTGCTGCGCAGGCTGGCGCTGCCCGAGTCGGTCTTCGTCGCCCGGGCCGCGCTCTCGGCCGGCATCGGGCTCGCCATCAGCATGGGCCTGTTCCTGCCGATCGCATGGGGCGCGTTCGGGCTTGGGCCTTCGGTCGCGTGGCTCGCGCTTCCCGGCCCGGCCATCCTGCTCATCATCTTCGGCTTCGGGCTGTCGCTCGCGCTGGCCGCCGTGCACGCACTGATCCGCGACACCGCGACGCTGGTCACCATCGTGCTGCAGGTCGGGTTGTGGTGCTACCCGGTGGTGTACCACCGCTCGTTCCTGCCCGACTGGGCCGAGCGCATCCTCATCTTCAACCCCGCCTATCCCTTCCTCGAATCGATCCGGACGATCCTGCTCCTGGACCAGCTTCCCGGCCCCGGGCTCTGGCTCGGGATGCTCGCCTGGACGTTGGCCTCTTGCGCGGTCGGCTCAACCGTCCTGCGCGCGTTGCGATCCTCAGTCCGCGACTCGGCCTAGCGCTTTTGCGCCACGCGCCGCGTCCGTCCCTTCGTCTCCCCCTCCCGTTCCCCTCCCCCCTTCGTCGCTTCGTCTCTCCGTACCTTCCCCACTTCGTCTCTTCGTCTCTCAGTCTCTTCGTCTCTCTCCCCCCCTCCGTCACTTCCCCCTCACGGACACCCAGCGACGAACGCGTTCTGGAAGCACAGGAAGTCGAAGATGTCGCACACGAGCGGGCCGGTAGTAGTGTCGCAGTCGCAG
>JADFOF010000356.1 GCA_022563015.1 Planctomycetota bacterium | reverse complement strand
CCACGGCGGCCGGATCCCCGCCAGCGTCTTCCTCGATCCCGCGCGGGTCGGCGGAACCCAACACGAGATGACAACCCTTTACCTGCACTCAAACATGGGCTACGCCCTGCCCAATAGTTGGGACGGGCTGGGCCACCTCGCCGGGCAGGGCTATCTCACCACCCCCGGGATCTTCTACTGCCCATCACACACGAGCGAGCACACCTTGCACCGCTACGCCAGCGCGTGGCAGAACGTCGGGACCGGCGTCATCAAGGGCAACTACCACTACCGCGGACAGGACGCTTTCGAGAGAACGATCCTGTCGGACATCCACCCCGGCTCTACGGCGCTGGTGGCAGATGCAATGAGTTCAAGGTCGGACTTCAACCACAAGATCGGGACCAATGTTCTACGGGCCGACACCTCCGTCTTCTGGTTTTATGACGACGGGGGATCGATTGCGGATAGGCTGCCCGACGAGGCAGGCTCGACCATCCCGGGGACCGTCATGCGCGAGATCTGGAGGCGGCTCGACAAGGGGCCTCGGTAGGGCGCCCAGGGGTTCGTGCCGCAACCATGCCCCAATTCGCTCCCGGTGACGCCTGACGCGCCTGGAATACCGCGCTATCGTGCTCGTCACCCCCCAACGTCGCTGCCGAACATCAACGGTTCCCGAGACGCACACATGCACCACATACCGATCCGATGCCGGTTGTCACCAACTCTGATGAGCCTCGTGCTGATCGTGCTGCCAGCGGCTCAATCGCGGGCCCAGCTCACGCCCGACCGAACGTATTACGGCATGGCCCGCGCGATCCCCATGACCGTCGCCGTCCCCGACGGCATAACCGCAAACCTCTCCGTCTCGTTGCTCGCAGCGGTGACCGGCGACGAAATCGCTTCGGCGGACGTGCTCGAAGGGGCCGTGGACCTCGCCGGGCTCTTCCCGCTGCTCTGGGAAGACAGCGAACCAGACCTGATGTATGCGCAGCTGCAGATCGGGAGTGAGCGGGTCGGCCCCGCGGTCGTGCTCCAGCCGACAATCACCCCCAAGTACGCCACACGCGTCGACGGGAACCGCTTACCCATCTATCCCCCCAGCCCCCGCGTGTTCTCAGGATTCCGCGCCTACCCCGAAAAACACGTCGTGCTCGAAACGGACAAGGGCGACATCGAGTTCCGCATGAGGCCGGACCACGCCCCCAACACCGTCTGGAACTTCCTCTCGCTCGTCCGGGGCGGGTTCTACACCGACATTACGTTTCACCGCATCGTGGCGCAGGCCAACACGCGCTTCGGCCCCAGGCCCTTTGTCGTGCAGGTCGGCGACCCGCTCGGCGTGGGCACTGGCGGCCCGGGGTATTTCATCGACCTTGAGCCCAGCCTCCTGCCACACGACTTCGGCGTGATCTCGATGGCACGCTCGGACGACCCCAACAGCAACAGCTCGCAGGTCTTCATCTGCCTCAGCCGCGAGGGAACGCAGGCCCTGGACAACCGCTACACCAGCTTCGGCCAGGCCGTCGCCGGGGCCGACGTTATCATCGACATCTCAAAGACTCCTCAGCCGCAAGTCCCCGGGGACGAGCCCACCGTGGACCCGCCTGTCATTAGGCGTGCGTACCTCGTGGACGCCCCGCCGTACGGCAAAGGGCCCGACCCCGCCATCGATCCCGCCGTCGAGACCCCGCGATGACAATGCCCGCGCCGGCTCAGAACCGGTAGGTCAGACCAAGCCCGAGCACCATGTCGTTGTTCACGTTGGTGTCCAGAAGTTCGTTCCCGTTGGCGTCGTCGAACTCCCATTCGCGCAGCAGGTTGAGCCCGACCGACCCCGTGAGCACGAACTGCGGGTGCAGCTTCCAGTCCGCCTCGAGCATGACGGGCACCCGGAGCTCGCGGAATACGCCGCCCGCGAACGGCCCATCGTGGTCCATCCGATACTCCGTGTATTCCCAAGTGCCGCGAAGCGAAAGATCCAGCGCGGGCGCCGGCGCGTAGGTCACCTTCAAGCCGGTGAACGATCTGAACTCCACACGCCACTGCTCGTCGATCTCGTACTTAAGATCGATCAGCGGCAGAGGCAGGAAGGCGGTGTCCTCTTCGAGCCGGGTGGCCATGACGGCGCCCAGACCGATCTGCAGGTTCGAGTTGATGGTGTACGCGGCGCCAACCACGCCCCGAAACGTGATCGTCTCGTCGAAATCCGCGTGCGCTTCTCCCGCCGATGTGCCCGACGCACGCAGCAGCACCGACCAGCGATCGCTGATCGCCGTCGTCGAGGTCACCGACAGCGTGTACTCGAGCAGGCTGTTGTACAGATCGCCGTCGGGCACGAACTCATCGATATTCTTGAAGTCTGAGTTGGTGTACTCGCTCTTGAACTGAATCCAGAGCCGATCGCGTGGCCCGAGCGGGTACATCGCTCCCAGCTCCGCCCCCGTACGCCAGGTCTCGACGTCGCCGTCGCCCAGCTCTCCGGACGGCGAAAACTCCGACCACAGGTCGAACCAGTACTCCCCGGCCGTAAGCCCGTAGTCCATCTCGGCGCCCTGGTCGTCCGGCTGGATCCCGGACGGCTCGGGCTCGGGAAACACCCTCTCATTCTGGGCCGGACAGGTGCCGGACAGTGTCAGCACGGCGACCAGCACGGCCGCCTCCACCAGTGTGATCCGATCTCTGGTCATTGATCTTCCTTGCCTCTCTGCGTGCGGACACGTCGCCGTGCCCCTCTTTGGTGTTATCGGCTCGGACTATACCACCGCTCAGCTTTATTCGGGCTCCGAGATCGGATCCTCGCCTCGATTCCGCCTCGGTGGGACCGGCCCAGACCCCCGCACCAGTATCCTGCCGGACCCGGATCTGCTCGCCCACGTCCCACCGCTCGTGGAGGTG
>JADFOF010000355.1 GCA_022563015.1 Planctomycetota bacterium | reverse complement strand
AGGCGGCGGGTGCCGCCAGCGGCACTCAATCCACACACGTCCCCGCCCCTTTCCCCGCCCCTACCCCTTCGCGGTCTTCGCGATCTTCGCGTTGAAATCCGGAATGTCAGCTCAGAGAGCTGACCCACCTGGGAGAGCTGACCCACCACTTACTTCTCGGTGCTTCGTTCGAGCAGGTCGATGATGGCGTCTGCGGCGGCGGCGGCGGCGTGGCCTGTGCCGAATCGCTCGACCACACGGCGCAGCTCGCCGCGCTGCGTGTCCATCGCCTGGGATGAATCGAGCAGGCGCTCGGCGGCGTCGGCGATGGGGCCTCCCGGACCGAAGTGCGGGATCAGCTCGGGCACCACCTCCTGCCCGGCGATCAGGTTCGGGAGCGCGAAGTAGCGCGTGGACAGCAGCCACCGCGCGACGCCGTAATAAAGGATGGGGTTGGACGTGTAAAAGACGACCATGGGCGTCACCTGCCGCGCGATCTGGAGCGTGACCGTGCCGCTCACCACCAGCGCCAGGTCGCACCATCGGATGACAGCGTCGGTGCGGCCCGGGACGCAGTCCAGCCCGTCCGGCCAGCCGCCGCCCGCCTCGGCGATCTGCCGCAGCCGCCGCTCGACCCGCCCGTCCATCGCCGCCACCAGCCCGACCAGCCCGGGACGATTGATCCGGAGCTGGCGAAAGGCGTCGAGCATGTGCGGGAAGTTCCTGCTCAGCTCGCTCGGCCTCGAGCCGGGCATGAGCGCGATGCGCGGGCTTCCCGTCAGAAACTCGGCTCCGAGCCGGTCCAGCTGTGCCTCATCCACCGGCTCGTCGAAGAGCGGATGCCCGATGAAGCGAGCCGGCACGCCACGGGTCGTGAAGTATCCCTCCTCGAACGGGAGCAGGCAGAGCACGAGATCGGTGAGTCGGCGGAGCTTTCGGATCCGCCACGAGCCCCACGCCCAGATCTGCGGTGCGACCAGGTGGACGACCGTGACGCGGTGACGCTTGGCGATGCGGCAGATGGGAAAGTTCGCCGCGGGCGAGTCCACGGGGATGTGCATGATCGGCCGGGCCCATTGGATCCATGTCGCGATGCGCCGGTTGAGGCGTTTGTGCTCCCGGATCTTGTCCAGGCCCGGCACTCCCATGACGGCGTCGCCGCCGGTGCGCTCGATGATCTCGGCCCCGGCCCGTTCCATGTTGGACCCACCCCAGGCGCACAGGCGCAGGTTGGGTCTGCGGCGCTTGAGTTCGGCAATGACAGCCGCGGCGTGGATGTCGCCGCTGGGCTCGAAGGCCGTGAACAGCACCGCTGGGTTGGAGTCGTGGTCCGACACGGGACGGACTCAAGGGATGGCCCGGCGCGATGTCAACCGCCCTTGCCCGCGATCGGTCATGGCGCGTCAGAAGCCGGCCGCCTGGAACCATGCCGAGGGCTTGGCGTCCAGCGCCTCGGCAATGGCGACGAGCGACTCGACGCTGGGGAGGTGGGCGCCGCGCTCGATGGAGCTGAGCTGGCTGACGCTGATGCCGGAGTGCTCGGAGAGCTCGCGCAGCGTCCAGCCGCGCTCCGTCCGGTTGATGCGGATCTGTCGCCCGAGTTCGCCACGGAGCTTGTCCAAAGGCCGGGCCCCCAGGCCGAACGCCTCCACCGCCTGCGCCAGCACGTGCTCCAGCTCGGCGGTCGAGAAGGGCTTGGCGAGATAGTCAAAGACGTTCTGCTTGAACGTCTGCCGCATGGAGTCGAGGCTCGGAAAGCCCGTCACCACGATGACGCACAGCTTGCTCCAGCGCTGGCGGATCTCGTCGAGGACCTCCTCGCCGCTGTGCCGACCCATCTTGATGTCCAGCAGGGCCACATCGGGCAGCGCGTGCTCGCAGGCGTCGTAGAACTGCTTGGGACTGGCGACGGCCCGCACGCGGTGGCCCTTGTCCTCGAGCAGGGCGGTGATGTACTGGCGAAAGTCCGCGTCATCGTCCAGGGCGAGGATGTTGAGCGGGGGCAGCGCGTCGGGTGTGGTCTCGGACGGTTCGGCCATGCGGACGATTGTACGGGCGGCCAAAGCTCCAGCGCCGAGCCGAACACGCAGCCGCAAACCACCGCCGGGACGACCCGTTCGGTGGAATCGTGCCTGACTCGCGGCAGAGGGGGACTCCCGATCCCGACGGGCGCGGGGCGGGGCGGCCCACCTATACTCCGCATCATGTTCAAGAGCACGACCACCACGACCACTGGGACCGGCACCGACAGGTGACCGCCGGGATTCGTGCGGGGTCGAGAAGGACCGCCTCAGCCCGGCTCACCCGAGTCGGGTTTCTTTATTCCAGACCACGCCAACGGACGATCATCCACCAGTCACGAAGACACACCATGCCCATCACCATCACACTTCCGGACGGCTCGACCCGAGCGTATGACGGGCCGATCAGCGCGGCCCAGGTCGCCGCGGACATCGGCCCGGGGCTGGCCAAAGCGGCGCTGGGGTGCAGGATCGACGGCGAGCTGTGCGACCTGGCAGCCCCGATCGAGCGCGACTGCTCGCTGGCAATCGTCACCGAGAAAACACGCGACGGCGCGGTCGACCCGTACGCATTGCTCCTGCTGCGGCACTCGTGCGCGCACGTCATGGCCGAGGCGATCCAGCGGATCGTGCCCGGGGCGCAGCTCGTCTACGGCCCGCCGGTGGACAACGGGTTCTACTACGACATCGCGTTCCCGGACGATCGGCCGCTGAAGGAGGGCGACTTCGACGCGATCGAGAAGGAGATGGCTGCGATCGTCGGCGAGGACCGCCCGTTCACGCGGTATGAAGAGACCGGTCGCCATGCTTTGCAGAAGCTGGAGCAAGAAGGCAACAAGTACAAATACGCCAACGCAATCGCCGCGTTCAAGGTGCAGCTCGGCTG